>NZ_JASCOS010000260.1:0-255 GCF_029959705.1 Stenotrophomonas sp. PS02297
GCTGGCTGCAGGCCCGGGTCATTCCCTGCCCTCAGGGGGCGGCGTGCACCGTCGCAGCGCTCTCCTGCTGGCACGAGGACCCCCACGTAGCGCGTCAGCACGAGGCGGACATCCAGCTGCTGGAGCGCGCGGTGACGACGGTGAGCGAGGAGGCGGTGTGCATCACGGCGCCGAACCTTGCCGCGCGCTGGGCGATTGCGGCCGGGCAACGGCGGCACCAGCGCTGATCTTGGGGGCGCGGTAAACAGCAACGGC
>NZ_JASCOS010000261.1:0-249 GCF_029959705.1 Stenotrophomonas sp. PS02297
GGCTGAGCGAGACGCAGATCGCCGCCATCTGGAGCGGCAACGTGCTGCGGGTGATGCGCCAGGCGCAGGACTACGCGGCGAAGAACGGCGCGAAGTAAGCCGCGCGGGAATCTCTCGTAGGAGCGGCAGGGTCAGCCGGTAGACCAGCACCCGGTTGTCGTTGTCCAGCGGCGAATCGCAGGCCTCGCCCTGCATCACGCAGCGGCGGGCGATGAAATCGTTGTCGTTGCCGACCAGCAGCAGCCAGTC
>NZ_JASCOS010000262.1:0-248 GCF_029959705.1 Stenotrophomonas sp. PS02297
GGGGGGGGGGGGGGGGGGGGGGGGGGGGGGGGGGGGGGGGGGGGGGGGGGGGGGGGGGGGGGGGGGGGGGGGGGGGGGGGGGGGGGGGGGGGGGGGGGGGGGGGGGGGGGGGGGGGGGGGGGCGGGGGGGGGGGGGGGGGGGGGGGGGGGGGGGGGGGGGGGGGGGGGGGGGGGGGGGGGGGGGGGGGGGGGGGGGGGGGGGGGGGGGGGGGGGGGGGGGGGGGGGGGGGGGGGGGGGGGGGGGGGGG
>NZ_JASCOS010000263.1:0-247 GCF_029959705.1 Stenotrophomonas sp. PS02297
CGGCAACGACAACGATTTCATCGCCCGCCGCTGCGTGATGCAGGGCGAGGCCTGCGATTCGCCGCTGGACAACGACAACCGGGTGCTGGTCTACCGGCTGACCCTGCCGCGCCCGTAGGAGCGGCTTACTTCGCGCCGTTCTTCGCCGCGTAGTCCTGCGCCTGGCGCATCACCCGCAGCACGTTGCCGCTCCAGATGGCGGCGATCTGCGTCTCGCTCAGCCCGCGGCGCTGCAGCCAGGCGGTGA
>NZ_JASCOS010000264.1:0-245 GCF_029959705.1 Stenotrophomonas sp. PS02297
GGGGGGGGGGGGGGGGGGGGGGGGGGGGGGGGGGGGGGGGGGGGGGGGGGGGGGGGGGGGGGGGGGGGGGGGGGGGGGGGGGGGGGGGGGGGGGGGGGGGGGGGGGGGGGGGGGGGGGGGGGTGGGGGGGGGGGGGGGGGGGGGGGGGGGGGGGGGGGGGGGGGGGGGGGGGGGGGGGGGGGGGGGGGGGGGGGGGGGGGGGGGGGGGGGGGGGGGGGGGGGGGGGGGGGGGGGGGGGGGGGGGG
>NZ_JASCOS010000265.1:0-243 GCF_029959705.1 Stenotrophomonas sp. PS02297
CACAACCTGGGCCTGACCTGCGACCCGATCGGCGGGCTGGTGCAGATCCCCTGCATCGAGCGCAACGCCATGGGCGCGGTCAAGGCCATCAACGCCGCGCGCATGGCCATCCGCGGCGACGGCAAGCACAAGGTCAGCCTGGACAAGGTCATCAAGACCATGCGCGACACCGGCCGCGACATGCAGGACAAGTACAAGGAAACCAGCCGCGGTGGGCTGGCCGTCAACGTCATCGAATGCTGA
>NZ_JASCOS010000266.1:0-227 GCF_029959705.1 Stenotrophomonas sp. PS02297
ACGCTGCAGCTGTTCTGCGGAATCCTCGGCTCCACCATCGGCGACATGGCCCTGCTCTACGGCGTGCAGGGCGGCATCTATCTGGCCGGCGGCATCCTGCCCAAGCTCGGCCAGTTCCTCATCGGCAGCACCTTCGTCGAACGCTTCCTCAACAAGGGACCGATGGCGAAGGCGCTGCAGCGCATTCCCGTGAAGCTGGTCGAGCACGGGCAACTGGGTGTCATCGG
>NZ_JASCOS010000267.1:0-224 GCF_029959705.1 Stenotrophomonas sp. PS02297
GCGCAGGCCGGCGAGCGCGATGACGTGGCCAAGGCCGTGGTCGACCGCCTGACCATCGGCGTGGGCACGATGCTGGCCGAGCTGGTGCCGGGCCGCGTTTCCACCGAGGTCGATGCCGACCAGGCCCACGACACCGAAGCGACCATCGCCAAGGCGCGCCAGTTCATCGCCATGTACGAGGCGGCCGGCGTGCCGCGCGGCAAGGTGCTGATCAAGATCGCCGC
>NZ_JASCOS010000268.1:0-219 GCF_029959705.1 Stenotrophomonas sp. PS02297
TGCCGGGAAGTCCTCCGCCGGGCGTTGCCCGGCGCTACAAGGCGGCGCGGGCTGCAGGTTCGGTAGAGCGGGGCAACGCCCCGCTGCGGCTCTGCCGGGAAGTCCTCCGCCGGGCGTTGCCCGGCGCTACAAGGCGGCGCGGGCTGCAGGTTCGGTAGAGCGGGGCAACGCCCCGCTGCGGCTCTGCCGGGAAGTCCTCCGCCGGGCGTTGCCCGGCGC
>NZ_JASCOS010000269.1:0-218 GCF_029959705.1 Stenotrophomonas sp. PS02297
GCATTCCCGGCAAAGCCCCGCCGGGCGCTGCCCGGCACTACAGAAACGCGGCAATCCCTCGCCTTGTAGAGCGGGGCAACGCCCCGCTGGTGCATTCCCGGCAAAGCCCCGCCGGGCGCTGCCCGGCACTACAGAAACGCGGCAATCCCTCGCCTTGTAGAGCGGGGCAACGCCCCGCTGGTGCATTCCCGGCAAAGCCCCGCCGGGCGCTGCCCGGC
>NZ_JASCOS010000026.1:0-38467 GCF_029959705.1 Stenotrophomonas sp. PS02297
TCGCCCGGCGGGGCTTACCCGGTGAAGCTCCAGCGGGGCGTTGCCCCGCTCTACAGGGAACACGGTGTTCTGTAGCGCCGGGCATCGCCCGGCGGGGCCTTCGCAGGTAATGCCCCAGCGGGGCGTTGCCCCGCTCTACGGGTGGGAGCGGAACGCAGGCGGGCAGGGTGTCGTGCCTGTCCGTCGCTGTCCCGCCGGCGGCCATCTGCCTGTCGCTTCCTGTCCGCCAGACACCGCGATCCGCAAGGCCATACGCAGCCGTAGCCAGCTTTGAGGGCGGGCGGGTGCGCTACACTTTGCGGTTCAAAACTACTGAACAAGCGCGCGCGTGCGTGCCGTAACTGGGAGCGCCAATGAACTGGTTGAATGAAGTGCTGAACAACGACCCGAACCCCCTGGAAACCCAGGAGTGGATCGAGTCGTTGAAGGCCGTTATCGATGTCGAGGGCCCCGAGCGCGCGCATCAGTTGCTGGAAGGCATGGTTGAGCTGACCCGTCGTTCGGGCGCGTTCCTGCCGTTCTCCCCCACCACCGAATACGTCAACACCATCGAGCCGCAGCTGGAGGCCAAGAGCCCCGGCAACGCCGAGCTGGAATGGCGCATCCGCTCCATCATCCGCTGGAACGCGATGGCCACCGTGGTGCGCGCCAACCGCAAGCCGGGCGACCTGGGCGGCCACATCGCCTCCTTCGCCTCCGGCGCCACGCTCTATGACGTGGGCTTCAACCACTTCTGGCGCGCCCCCAGCGAGAGCCACCCGGGCGACCTGCTGTTCATCCAGGGCCACAGCGCCCCGGGCATCTACTCGCGCGCCTTCCTGGAAGGCCGCATCGACGAGCAGCAGCTGGACAAGTTCCGCATGGAAGTGGACGGCGGCGGCCTGTCGTCCTACCCGCACCCGTGGCTGATGCCGGACTTCTGGCAGACCCCCACCGTGTCCATGGGCCTGGGCCCGCTGGCGGCCATCTACCAGGCGCAGTTCATGCGCTACCTGGAAAACCGCGGCCTCATCGAGAAGTCCGACCGCAAGGTGTGGTGCTTCATCGGCGACGGCGAGAGCGACGAGCCGGAAACCCTGGGCGCGATTGCACTTGCCGGCCGCGAAGGCCTGGACAACCTGATCTTCGTGGTCAACTGCAACCTGCAGCGCCTGGACGGCCCGGTGCGCGGCAACGGCAAGATCATCCAGGAACTGGAAGGCGTGTTCCGCGGCGGCGGCTGGAACGTCATCAAGCTGCTGTGGGGCTCCTACTGGGATCCGCTTCTGGCCAAGGACACCAACGGCGTCCTCAAGAAGCTGATGATGGAAACCGTCGACGGCGAATACCAGAACTGCAAGGCCTTCGGCGGCGCGTACACGCGCGAGCATTTCTTCGGCAAGTACCCGGAAACCGCCGCCATGGTGGCCAGCCTGTCCGACGACGACATCTGGCGCCTGAACCGCGGCGGCCATGACCCGCACAAGGTGTACGCCGCCTACCACCAGGCCGTGAACACCAAGGGCATGCCCACCGTCATCCTGGCCAAGACGGTCAAGGGCTACGGCATGGGCAGCGCCGGCGAGGCGCTCAACCCCACCCACCAGACCAAGAAGCTGGACGACGAAGCGGTGCGCCACTTCCGCGACCGCTTCAACATCCCGGTCACCGACGAACAGCTCAAGGACGGCCAGGTGCCGTTCTACCACCCGGGCCCGGATTCGCCGGAAGTGCAGTACCTGCAGGAGCGCCGCACCGCGCTCGGCGGCTACCTGCCGCAGCGCCGGCAGAAGGCCGACAAATCCTTCAACGCCCCCAAGCTCGAAACCTACGAGCGCCTGCTCAAGGATTCGGGCGAGCGCAGCTACTCCACCACCATGGCCTTCGTGCAGACGCTGAACATCAGCCTGCGCGACAAGGAGCTGGGCCCGCGCCTGGTGCCCATCGTCGCCGACGAAGCCCGCACCTTCGGCATGGAAGGCCTGTTCCGCCAGATCGGCATCTACGCCCCGTACGGCCAGAAGTACAAGCCGGTCGACGCCGACCAGCTCATGTACTACCGCGAAGACCAGAGCGGCCAGGTGCTGCAGCAGGGCATCAGCGAGCCGGGCGCCATCGCCTCGTGGATGGCCGCCGGCACCAGCTACTCGGTCAGCAACGTGCCGATGCTGCCGTTCTACATCTACTACTCGATGTTCGGCTTCCAGCGCGTGGGCGACCTGGCCTGGCAGGCGGCGGACATGCGTACCCGCGGCTTCCTGCTCGGCGGCACCGCCGGCCGCACCACGCTCAACGGCGAAGGCCTGCAGCACGAGGACGGCTTCAGCCACATGGTGGCCGGCGGCATTCCGAATGTGCGCAGCTACGACCCCACCTTCGGCTACGAAGTCACCGTGATCCTCCAGCATGGCACCAAGGCCATGATGGAAGACCAGATCGACGAGTACTACTACATCACCCTGATGAACGAAAACTACACCCACCCGGCCATGCCGGAAGGTGCAGCCGACGGCATCATCAAGGGCATGTACCTGCTCACCGACGCCGGCAAGCCCAAGAAGGGCGAACTGCGCGTGCAGCTGCTGGGCAGCGGCACCATCCTGCGCGAAGCCATCGCCGCGGCCGAACTGCTGGACAAGGACTTCGGCGTCACCGCCGACATCTGGTCCTGCCCCAGCTTCAACGAACTGCGCCGCGACGGCTTCGACGCCGAGCGCTGGAACCGCCTCCACCCGGAAGCCGAACAGCGCAAGCCCTACGTCACCCAACTGCTGGAAGGCCGCCAGGGCCCGGCCATCGCCGCAACTGACTACGTCCGCGCCTACGCCGACCAGGTCCGCGCCTTCGTGCCGATGACCTACTCGGTACTGGGCACTGACGGCTTCGGCCGCTCCGACACCCGCGCCAACCTGCGCCGCTTCTTCGAGGTGGACCGCTACTACATCGCCCACGCCGCCATCGCGGCGCTGGCGAAGGACGGCAAGATGACCGCGAAGGACGTGGCCCGGGCGATCAAGCAGTACAACATTGATCCGGAGAAGGCGAATCCTGTTGGGGTTTAAGTTCCTCTAAAGAAATGGCTCCCGACGTCGGGGGCCGTTTTTTTTATATGAATTTCCCGCGTTTTTTACACTATCTTCCATAAAGTGATTTAGAGCAGACTTCTGCCGTGCACTTAACTTTTGCAAATATGCAGGTGCGAGATTTGTGCGAGAAGGGGCAGGTTGCGGTCAGACGGCTTGGCTCTCCTGCGGCCGTGACGCTTAAGGGGTTTGTTGCTGACCTGGAAGCTGCTGATGGCTTTGAGGATCTGCCCTATGCATCTTATTCTAAAGATGATCATTTAGTAGTGTTTGAATTAGATAATGGTGTGGTTGTGGAGTGCTCCATGGATAAGGTGCGCATTGTTAGGGATGGGTCGCCTGTAGGTATTCGGCTTGATAACGTAAGGAAATCCGATGAAGCCTCTTGAGTGCTTTGATCCGGATTGGGTGTCTCCTCCAGGAGATACTATCCTGGCGCTGGGGGCGCGGCATGGCCTCAGTCGAAAGACGTTAGCGAAGTCACTTGAAATGGACTTCGCAGCGTTTGAAGAGCTACTAGAGGGGAGAAGACCGTTGGATGCTCCAATTGCGGAGCAGCTCGCATTAACACTGGGAGCCAGTAAATCTTTCTGGGTAAATCGCTACAGTCGCTATCAAGACTCTCTTTTGAGTGCAGCCCTGAAACTCCAGCGTGAAGTGAAATTTCCATTAGCGGATATGCGTAGGTTCGGCTGGATATCATCTGGCGGAACTGAGAGCGAGGCTATATTGGCCGCTGTAAATTTTATGGGTGTTAGATCTGTAGACGAATTTGAGTGCCAGTTTGGCAGGGTAGAGGAAGCCCTTGCTTTTAGGCGCTCTGCTAGCTTCGATATGGAAATTGGAGCAGTTTCTGCTTGGTATCGAGCGGCGAAAATTCAGGCTGAGTCTCTGGCGGTTGACCGCTGGAATCCTGAGGGCTTCAGTGCTTGCCTTTCCGAAGTTCGTCGCTTCAGCACACTCCATGATCCTGCGATTTTCATGCCAAAGATTAGAGGTGTTTTTTCTAGGTATGGAGTTGCTCTTTGCATCGTTCCCGCACCCGTAGGATGCCCTGTCAGCGGGATCGCAAGATTCGATGATGGGGTCGGATTGATTTCATTAAGCTCGCGACATTTAACTGATGACCATTTTTGGTTTTCTCTCTTCCATGAGGCGGCTCATCTTTTGCTTCATGGGGAGATGATATCGATTGAGGTGGAAAATGGGATTACTCCCAAGGAAGAGGTTGAGGCCAATAATTTCGCTGCTAAGGTAATTATTCCCCCTGAGCGCGAGGGTGATATTGATAATGTTTCGCTGAGTAAATTTGGTATCGCCAGGCTGGCTAAGAGCCTCGGCGTTTCGCCGGGCTTGATTGTTGGTCAGCTTCAATACAGAAAGAAAGTCCGATTTAATCAATTCAACTATTTGAAGACGCGATTTAAGTGGAGTGGGGTTAGCCTCGAAATGGCTTGAATTTTATAGGGCTTTTTTGCCAGTTGCATATGGAGTCTTCCATTACTTGCATGTTAAAGCCAAGGATTTTTCCGAGGTTTATCATCTTTCTTTCATATTCGGCAACGTTCCCGTTCGCGCCAAATAGTAGCCTTGCGCCGAGTAATGGGCCAGTAGCGCCATTTAGATAGGGTGATGGCGGTGTAATGGGCGAGATGCCGGTTTTCCCAATCATGGTTAAATAGTCGAATCGCCCGATGCGCCCAAAGCTGGCGACCACATGCATTGACCTATAAAGCTCATCAAACGCGCCCCCCCCGTCTCCCAGAGAATTTGCGAGAGTTTTTTCAAAAAGCAATTCATGGCCACCATTTGCCTGAATCCAGTCGACATAGGTGGTCACTGCATGTCCCGTTGCGTTTTGCTTCCAAGCATCAAGGGATGTGTATTTTCTATGATTCCCGAAGCTTCGCTTAACTCCGTCCCCTCCGCGTAAAGTGGCTTGGTTTTCATCTAGCCATTTCCGGAAATGATGTGGATCATGAGAGACGCGTGCCCATGTCCATTTCTTCTTGCCTAGAGCTCCATAGACGTCACGCGTCAGCCGCCATTTGGTTCTTAGGTTGTGCCCGAAGTGGGTTGAGAGAAATACAAGCCAAGACGCTTCATCAATGTCTCCTTGACGCCTATTAATTATGGCTGCTCGGATTGGGTCAAAGATAGTCGAATTAGGGTTGGCTCTTTCTGGGGAAAGTGGGCGCATTGCTGCCGTTTTCACGAAATCAATTCGCCGTTGGCTTTCGATTATCTGTAGGGCGATTGATTCAATGGCTCCTGCTTGCTCTAGGCCAGGCAGGTTTCCATTATGAGTCTCGGTATCTAGCTTTTTGTAGATAGCCTCGAAGCTGTTTTTATCTCTCTTGCGCATGGGATCGCTTTATTCTGGTGAGAGTTCAAGAAGGTTCTGAATTGACAAAGGATCTGGAGCTCTATTTTCCATAATTTTTCGAGCTCTCATCTCAATATACTGATGGTAGTGATCTGTGGTTAGGCGCTCTTTCATTCTATGGAGCCCCTTGCTGTCTTTCTTTCTAATATAATGGTAAGCTCTGAGAAGCGTTACAAAATCAGCCCAGTAATTTTCCATGTTTTTAGTACTTCCCGGAGTCTTGCCGGTTTCCCTAATATGGCGCTCAGCGTCAACAAGGGCTTGAATCCTTGGGAATGGATCTCCAATCGGCATGGCCGGCATAGCTACACGTCGCTGTAAGCCGTCGGCAATATAATCTTCGGCGTCTTTTACTTGCTGGCTATATAAATGAAGGCTGCCCACGAAGTGAATATACTTTCCTAATTCTAGTCCAAGGTGGCGGGCGGCAATTTCTTGGATCATTGTGAATGAGAAAATATCATGGGGGAGTCCGATGAGAGCATCGTTGGATCTCATTGATACAATGAGATCAAGCATGTTGTTTCTTGAAAAGAACTGTAGAGATATTGTGCAGGGAACCTCTTTAGGGTTCTGTAGATCCTCTGGCATAAATATCTGAAGAACAGCTCGCCTGCTGGTCTTTCTATTCTTCAGTAACGCAAGGATACGGTGTATTTGTTCTGATCTAAAGATTCTCTCGCCGTACGATCCTTTAATTGTCACTCCATCTGAGGATTCGTCGCGATACTTGGGTATGTAATACGATATGAAGTCGAGACTGTTGGAGCCCGACAAATACCATAGAAGTTCGCCTAGTCCACTAAAGAGCCGTCCCTGCCTTATGCCTCTTCCGAGGCGAGCCCTAGGATTGGTCAGAACTAGTGTTGATCCAAGGATCTCTCGAAACTCTCCACGTGTTGCTTGGACAATCGAGGTGGATTTATTGAGAAGCTTTGACAACACTCGATATTGAATGTCATCTACAGTTTCCGATACCAGTCGCAAGGCCCCCTCCTTGTTGTAGCTACCCCGTTTCCTTATGGGGCCGAGTGTAGTCCGAAGGTTGGCTGAAGTGTAGGACTAGTACGGAGATGAGGGTAAGAAGTATCCATTCCAGCTCAATCGCTACATGGATGATCTTCCATGTGACGAAGTGATGGCGAAGAGCAACTTTCATCTGGGACTGGTCAGGATCTAAGAGCTCTTGACATAGATTTCGACTGGAGCCACTCTGGTGACAAGGAGCGTCGAAACTCCGTACATAGCGGTACCCACCTCCGTCAAACCGGTGGGTTTTTTGTGCCTGATCTGGGGTACAAGCCGACGCAATGCCTGCGTCGGGAGGGCGGCTAATACAACACCCTTCGGGGAAATACGCCCGCCGACTATGTACGGTTTCGAACCTCCCGACATCCCGTCGCCTTCGGGCGGCGGTACTTGGCGTATTCCAGGAGGGCGTTGCCATGTACACCGCACCATCCCCACCGGCTCCCGTGCCGGGTTACCTGTTGCCCGAGGGCGCGCACGCCCTGCTGCTTGAAGTGGGCGACGTAATGCAGCGGCTGGCCGCACTGGTGGCCACCGAGCAGGGCAACCACGATCTCACCGCGCACCTGCTCTGCCAGCCCGGCGTGCTGGCGCAATGCCTGCGCAGCCTGTCCATGCGTATCAATTTCGCCCTGCGCGAATGCAGCTGCCCGGCCCAATCCGCCTGCGACGCTGAGGAGGCTCCATGAGCCGCCGCCGCGCCTCCGGTGCCTCAGCTGGCAAGCAGTCAGTCTGCTACTCGTGGCAAGCAACCGCACAAGCGCTCCTCGACGCCTTGCCGCCCCTGCCACCACCGGACCTCCAACCCGATCCGCTACCCACCCGCCCCGGCAGCCTGAGCGCACCCCGCCGCGCACGCCGGCCCCGCCAATGCACCGTCAGCTACACCCATTACGCCGGCGCCTACGACCACGGCGGCGACCAGGCCGTTCCGCATCTGCGGCTCAGCGGTCTATGGCTGGAACAACTTGGCTTTGCCATCGGCGCCAAGCTGCGCATCACTGCGCAGGAGGGGCGCTTGGTGATCGAGTCGCAGGTGTGAGCCTGTGAATCCGCATACTGCTCAGGGCAGTACGTAAAGCCTCTGCGCGGGATAGTCAGCCACCAGCCGCAAGCGGCCGAATGCGGAGCCGCCGATGGCCCCTTCGACCGGGGCGTCGGTCATCGACGACATGTATTCGGTGAAGTTGCGGTCCGGCCGGGCAGCGAACCAGGCCGGGCCCGTGTCCTTGCCGGCAATGCGCACGTTGGGTACCTGGATCATCGGCATGCCGTGGTCGCCCTTCACGGCGACAGGCCAGTCCGGATGCGCGTCGCGCCACTTGCGGTACTGGCGGGCTGTGATGAAGCTGCCCGCCACACGCGTGCCCTCGGCCTGGCCGAGCGCCTTTGCGCCATCGGGGCCCAGGGTTATCTGCGCACCGGTATCGAACAACATGTCGAGCTGTTCTCCATCAATCTCGATCTGCACGCGCGGCCAATACATGTTGCGCTCCGGCAACATGGTCATCGGTGTGCTGGGGGTTCCCTCCGGCGCGGACCAGCCCTGCAGCACGTGGAGCGAACGCGCGGGGTAATCGAATTCCCATACCCGCCAGGCGAACCAGCGGCTGCCAAGAAATCCTTCATCCAGCATGGGGCCTTCGCCGAAGCCCTCCGCCGGCACAACCGCCAGCTGGCCTTGCATGAATTGGTCCCGTTCGGGAGGGGGAATGGAGGCGTCGGGCACGAACTCCGGCCACCGCACGGTCTTGATGGGCGGTTGCCCCGGTTCCTCCACATCCGCCCCGGCGGCCAGGCCCAGGCGCTGCACGATGTCCTCACGGATGGCGTTCAGCCCGCCGCCGCTGTCGGTATAGAAAAGCACCGTGGCGCCATCGGCGAGCCGCGGCGCGACGAAGATGCGGTTGTTCTCGAACTGGGTGGGCAGCAGCGTGCGCACGGGTGTCTGCTGCACGGCAGTCTGCGGGGCGCCGGACGCCGGGGCCAACGGCGCAGTGGCGATCAGTATTGCGGCGGCAAGCGCGATGGAGCGCAGTGACAGCGTCATGCGATCAGCCTTCCTGTCAGCGTTGGATGCCCGATCGTGGCAAACCCCGTTGTGCGCTGTCCAAGGCCGAATGTCATGGGCCGATGGGCACAGTGCGGCAGCCGGCAGCGCGGTTATCAGGCTTTGAATCTTTCCCGGCGGTGCCACTGGAGATAGATGGGGTGGGGCCGCCATGCGGGATTGTCGGGAAGGATGAGCTTCCTTTCGTGGCGGATCAGCTTGTCCAGCCCGTCGGGCACGCCGTGCGGCGAGAGCAGGATGTCGTAGTCATCGGAGAAGCTCATCAGCCCGCGATCAAACAGCCAGTGCGCCGTTCCCGTTAGCGCAATGCCGTTACGCACGGTATCTGGCCCATCGTTCTCGACGGGGCGGATATGGGCGGCCTCCACTTCGGGGCGGCCGCCGCCGTTGATCAGGCGCAGGCCAGTGACCGCGCAGGTCTTGTCATAGGCGCTGCGCACGTGGTGCCTGAAGCGCGCATCGCGGAACTTCCGGTTGATGACGTGTTGGACTATGGCGCGGGGCACGTACTCTGGCGGCGCTTCTTCCGCCTGGCTCATGTCGAACATCGGCTCGTCCGGTGTGGGGGCCTCCCACGGTTCCAACTCGGTCGCGAACCCAGCCTGCACGATGGCGGCGAACTCGTTGAGTGGGATATTGCGCACCGACCGCCCGAACGCCCCCTTGTTGGTACTCCCGTCCTCCTTCTTGAGCATGGATTCGTAGTAGTGGCCGCCCTCCTTGAAAGGGACGGCACGGTCGAACTCCATGAACTCTGAGATTCGCGCGTAGTAGTGGTCCGCGGAGCGCGGATCCGCCTCAACGGCGGTGAGCCTTGCCATGGCGAAGTAGGCCTGGCGCCCCGTAGCGCTATGCGGCCCGGTGGTTCGGCGTGGCTCGTAATAGAGGACGAAGTCACCTACCGCGGCTTGCGCTTGCTTCAAATAGGTGGCCGGGAAGTGGTAGCGCTCTTCGATCTGATCGTCGTAGGCAGAGCTTTCGGATGTGGTGAGTACCGCGTTGGTCATGCCTGCCTCCAATCATCTGGCCCATTCAGGGTAGCAGGCAGGCGATGCGTCCTCATCAGTTGCAGCGGGCGCCATACGCCGGCCGGTTTCTGCTAGCGACAGCTTCGGCCTCGCTGGCATAGCGGCCTTGCTTGGTGGCGCCGTAGTAGCGCGTGCCGGGGCAGTGATAGACGTGCGAGCTGGTGTTGATCCAGACGCGCGTGGCGGCTGCCGGCGCAGCGGTCTTGGCCGGCGGCGTCAACTGTTGAATGACTTGTTGGCGGCCGGCGGCAGCCTCGCCGGGCGAGCAGGTGCGGCCATAGGCGGCGCGATACCCGTGCTGCGCGGCTTCGCGTTCTGACATGAAGCGGCCGCGTTTGGTGGCGCCGTAGTACTGCCCGCCGGGGCAGTGGTAGACGCCCGAGCTGGTGTTCACCCATACGTCGGCGGCTGCCGCCGGCAGTGCCCAGGCCAGCAGGAGCAGCAAGGCCAGCAATGGAGCAAGCCGTGATGTGGGGCGGTTCGTGGTGTCGGGCATGTCCTTGCCTGTCATCGCGAAGGGGCGGCTGGATGTCTGAAGCGCGGTTTGCGACTACTCGCCGTCCTGTGTATTGGCCTCGGCCAGGAGCAGTTCGTAGGCCTGCACCCGGACGCGAAGGTGGATCAAGTACCAGGAAAGCGCATAGGCGACGAGTATCCAGAGCGCGAGCGCGCCTTGCACGAAGGTGATGTTGGCAAATGCATTCCAGTTGTCCCAGCGCCAGTCCTTGAACTGCAGGTACAGCGCCACGAGCAGGGGCAGCACCCCCAGCCGGTCCATTCCACCGGTGAATAGGCCCAGACGCTCATGCATCGTGGTGCGCCGGTCGCGGATGTAGCGCAGGCGCAGGCGGCGCTGCTCCAGCGGAAAGGCACGTACCTGTTGGACCAGCTGCTGGTACCGGGTATACCCCTCTTCGATATGTCGCGCATGTTCCCTGCGAGCGTCGCGGAACTGGCGCCAATCCCGGCGTATCTGCAGGCATAGGGTTGTGCCAATGCCCAGGATTTCCAAGGCAAAGCCCGATAAGGTGACGATGACTCCGGCCTTCCCGGATAGAACATTGCCCAGCAACATGCCCAGCCCGGCGCCGATGATGCCAACGATCAGCGACCAGCGTTCCCATGGGCCGGCTTTGGTGCCGCCTGTTCGTGCGAGGTGGTCATCCAATGCCGCATTGAGCGCGGGGAAGCTGAGTTCTTGCAGGGCTGTTCCCGCATCAGCGGGAGGTGTCGCCGTCGCGGCGGGCGCATTGCTTGCTGCTGGGGCGGGAACGGTATCCATACGATTCCTGGGCATAGGCTGCCCCGACACCATGCCCGATTGCTACTGGTGGGTCGAGGTCTGCGCCAAGAACTGGACCCTCGCCGGCGGTTGCGTATGCGGCTGCCTCGGGTGGGCCGTTGCGGTTTGGGCGCGAACTTGTTTTTTACGCTTCCCGGTCAATCAACTCGGGATATGGCGCCTTGTAAGGGTATGTTTCGCAAGGAGTAAGCGGAGAGGCGCGCGGGTAGCTTCTTTCCGGTTCTGATGCAGAAAACATGCGGAGCTGCCGTCCTGGGGCGCCCCCCTGTTTCCCACCCGGTCGACGCGCGGCGGTGTGACGACGCGCACCCGATTGATGCCCGAGGTGCGCACGTAGCCATTCTGGAAACCCGACTCTGACCTTGGCTTCCCGATGAATGTTCAAAGAGCGCCTGCGCATGCCGATGACGATTGCGACACTGCGCGCAGTGCAGCCGCCAACATGGCGCGTGGCGTGTGAGCGGATACGTTCACTCTGCCCGCGGCTTTGGCTGCTAGAGGCGATCGACGAGTATCACCGGGGCCACCACGCAGACGAGGATCTGCAGCGCCAGATAACCGAAGAAGGCGACGATGCCGCCGAAGAAGGCCGCCACGATGGCGGTGACTACGCTGAAGATGATGCCGACGCCGATGCGGAACAGGGTCAGCCAGCCGCTGCCACCGCTCTTGCGGCCGCCATGTTCGGCGCGCAGGACAGCGAGGGTAAAGAGGATTGAAACCAGCACCATGATCCGTGCCGGGTTCACCAGCAGCCAAGCCCAGATTTCCTGCATATCGCCCTCCGGAAGAGGGCGATATTGCAGCAAGTCGCGTGGCGGTGGGCAAGCCGCAGTGCTGGATTGCGGCTTCGTGGATCAGGCGGCTTTTGCCGCCTTCTTCCAAGTCCGCAATCCTCCAGCGGCCAGCGCCACGAACACCAGGTACAGCGCTGCGGTGGCGTGCAGCGATTTCACCGCGTACATGCCCACGTAGACCACGTCCACCACGATCCACAGCCACCACGCGGCGGCGTGGCGGCGCGCCTGCCACCACTGTGCCACCAGGCTGAGCGCGGCGAGCAGGGCGTCCAGCCAGGGCAGGGCGGCGTCGGTCCAGGTGTGCATGGCCGCGCCCAGGGCGAGGCCGAAGGCCACGCCCATGGCCAGATCGCGCGCGCCGGCGTCGGTTGCCAGCGGCACGATGGCGACGCGGCCGTCGGGCTTGTCCTGGCGGTGCCAGTTGGCCCAGCCGTAGGCGAGGAATGCGGCGAAGGCGCCCTGCAGCAGCATGTCCGAGTACAGCCGCGCCTCGAAGAACACCAGCGCGTAGAGGCCGACGGAGAGCAGCCCCACCGGCCAGGCGAGCATGCGCCGCTGCGCCATCAGCCAGACGCCCAGGGCGCTGGCGATGACGGCCGACCATTCCAGGATCGCCGGGTTCATAGCGCGACGGTGACCGTCAGCCGTGCCTGGCGCGGGGCGCCGGGGAACAGGTAATAGTCGCCGGAGCTGCTGCCGGTGTCGCGCCAGTAGAAGCGGTTGAACAGGTTGTCCACCGACAGGTTCCAGTCCAGCGCATGCCCCCGCAGTTCATGCCGGAAGCGCAGGCCGGCATCCACCACGCTGTAGCCGGGCGCACGCACGCGGCCGTCGGCGGTGGCGACGTTGGAGGAGGCGTAGCGCCAGCCACCGGTGAGGCCCAGCCCGGCGACGAACGGCAACGCGTAGTCGGCGTGCACGCTGGCGCGGGTGGTCGGCACGTTGATCAGCGGGTGGCCTTCGTAGGCTGGCGTGCCGGTATTGCGCGCGCGCGCCTGCAGCACGCTGGCGCTGGCGGTGAGCTGCAGGTTGTCGCTTACGCGCCCGCGCGCGCTCAGTTCCAGCCCGGTGTGGGTCTGCTGGCCCTGCTGCACGAAGGTGTAGCCGTAGTCGCTGTCGTCCGGTTTTGCGTACTGGAACGGCCGGTTGATGCGGAACAGCGCCGCACCCAACGTCAGCGCATCGGACGGTGCGTATTTGGCGCCGACCTCGACCTGGCGCGACAGCACCGACGGCAGGAAGTTGCCGTCATTGCTGGTCCAGAACGGGGCCTCCTGGCCGAGCGCAATGCCGCGCACGTAGCTGGCGTACAGGTTGAGTTGCGCGTTGGCGCTCCAGATCAGCGCGGTCTGCGGCAGGAAGTGCGACACGCGGCTCTCGCGCTCGAGGTTGCCGCGCTTGTCCCAGGCGCGCTCGTCCAGGCGCACGAAACGGCCGCCGGCCAGCCACTGCCAATCGTTGGCGAAGCTCACCCGATCCAGCACGAACAGCGCCTTCTGGCGGCTGTCCAGGCGCCGCACGGACGGGCCGGGCTCGCGCGGCGAGGGCTCGAACTGCGGCACATCGCGGTCGTGGATGTTGCCGGTGCCAACGTACTCGTTGACGTTGCGGCGCTTGTCCACGCTGCGGCGGAAGTAATCCGCGCCGACCATCAGCTGGTGCTCGACCGCGCCGGTGGCGAAGCGGCCGCGCAGTTCGGCGCGCAGCTGCTGGTTGCGGCGGGTGTCGTCCGGGCTGCGGTAGTCGTAGATGTCGTAGTCGCCGTTGGGCGCGAAGTAGTTGCCCGGCACGCTGCCGTCGGCGCATTCGGCGGCGTAGTAGCAGCCGTAGGCGAAGGCGACGTTGTCGTCGATCACCGAGCGGCTGTGGCTGGCCGACACGCGCGACTGCCACGCCGGGCTGAAATCGTAGGTGTGCAGCGCGGTGAGGTTGGTGCTGTCGATGCCCACCGGCTTCTGCCAGTGCTGGTAGCCGAGCATCTGCTTGCGGTCCACGTTGCGCGGCAGCGCGGTGGCGCCCAGCAGTTGGTAGCCCGAGGCCGAGCGCTGCGCGCTGGTCTGGTAGTTGGCGTCCACTTCGAGCTTGCCGCGCTCGCCGATCAGCCAGTCGGTGGCCATCGCGTAGAAGTTGCGGCGGCCATCGGCATGGTCGATGTACGAGCTGCTGTCGTCCCACGCCGCGTTGAAGCGCACGCCGAAGCGCGGCGTCAGCCAGTGGCCGACATCGATGGCGGCATAGCGCGAACCTTCCGCGTCGGTGCCGAGGGTGACGGTGCGCACTTCGGCCGGGCGCTTGCCGACGTAGTTGATGACGCCGCCCGGGGCGATCACGCCAGCGGCCAGGCCGGCTTCGCCCTTGAGGATTTCCACCTGCTGCACGTTCTCCAGCGCCAGGCGCTGCTCGCCGGCGATGGTCAGGCCGTTGAAGCGGTAGCCGGTGGCGGTATCCAGCGCGAAGCCGCGGATGGCGATGTTCTGGTAGTAGCCCACCGGCGCGTAGCTGTCGCCCAGCGAGGCGTCGTTCGTGGCCAGTTCGGACAGCGTGCGCACGACGCGCTGGTCGAGCAGGCCGCGGTCGAGCACGCTGATCGAGGCCGGGGTGTTCTTCCAGTCGCCGGCGCCGAAGCTGTTGGACTGGGTGTCCTTGGCGCCGGGCTGCTTGGCCTGCACGCGCACGGTGGACAGCTCGGTGGGCGAGCGGTCGGCGGCGGTTTCCAGGGAGCTGGCGTGCAGCGGCAGGGCCGCGCTCAGCGCGGCGGTCAACAGCGAGATTCGGTGGCAGCGGTTCATTCGTTTCGTCATCAGCCGTGGGGGAGACGAAGCGAAGGCGCGCACGCGCGACCGGCCACGAAGGCGGTGTGCCTGCTGCTCAAAGCTCCCTACGCCGGTGCAAACCGGATCAGGTTCCAAGGGACTCTCTCAGCCTGGACAAGCCCAGGCACCCCCGCTTCAGGGGCGCATTGAACCACAAATGCCGTGCTTTGGCTTGCTGGCGGATTCAGGCGGCGGCGTGCAGCGCGGCCAGCAGCGCCTGGCCTTCGGTGCTGCGGAACCATTGCGCATGGCCGAGCAGGAACGGTTGCCAGGCCACGTCCGCGTTCGCGGTGGAGCCGGTGATGCCTTCGAAGTACTCCACTTCAGACAGCGCGAAGTCCAAGTGCACCACCGGCAGCAGGTCGGCAAGCAGGTGCACGCGCGCGGGCGACAGCGGCAGTACCTGCCGGTAGCCGTCGAGCAGGGCCAGCGCGATGTCGATGCGTACGGCCTGCGCACCGCGTTCCAGTTCCAGCCAGGCGACCGCGTTGCGTTCGATGGCGGTGGCCAGGTCGAGCAACGCGCTGGTGGGCGAGGCCAGGCCGAAGTCGAGCACCGTGCTCACCGCGCCATCGCGCCAGAGCAGGTTGGAGACGTGCCAGTCGTTGTGCGCCCACAGCCGTGGTTCGGCCTGCAGGCGTTCGGGCAGGCCCGCGTGCCATGGCAGCACGGTGCGGCGCAGCTGTTCTTCCCACGGAATGCGTGCCAGGTAGCGCGCAAGCCCGGGGCGGTTGCCCAGGTCGGCCTTGAGCGCGGCGATGGGGTCGTGGCTGCGGATCAGGTCGTCGCGCGCCACCAGCAGGTGGGTACCGCGCTGCGGTGCGAGGTAGCTGGCGGCGGCCTGGTGCAGGCGCGCCAGCATGCGCCCTGCATTGCATGCCTGGGCGACGTCGGTCAGCGGCGTCCACGACGCCGCATCGCGGTACAGGTCCTCGCCGATGCCGAGCGTGTGCAGCTCATAAGTCCAGCCTTCGTGCTCGACCGCGGTGAAGCCATCGCGATCGCGCAGCACCTGCACCACCGGTACGCCGGCGGCGGCCAGGTGCGCGATGAAGCGGTGTTCCTCGCCCAGCGTGGCCGCGTCGCGCACGCTGTGGTGGTGGCGCTTGACGAACAGGCGCCCCGCCGCGCCCTCGACGATGGCCGCCGCCGACATCGGCCGCGGGCTGTGCCACAGCGCGGTGTCCGCGCCTTCCAGCTGCGGGAAGCGCCCGCGCAGCCATGCGATCTCGCGCCCGTTGATGGCGGGCCAGTCGGCGGGTACTTCGTCGTTGGCCAGGCCCTGGACGCGGTGGGAGGAAGCGGTCATGGACGGAAGAGCGGGGAATGCGCGGGCGATGCGGGGGGCGACAGGGTAGCGCGCGGGGCGGCGTCGGGCGCGATGGCGCGCGGAACGTGCCTGTGCGTGGCGGAGGGGTTTGGGCTAGGGGAACTGCGCCATTCGATGTGGCGGTCTGACGCAAGCGGCTGTAGGAAAACTACGCGTCGCCGTGTCAGTGATCAGCTTTTGCGCTGCTTGCCGCGCCGGAAATTCTTGATCATCTCCGCCAGTTCATCGTCCTCGGCGAAGAAGTAGGCCACCGGCACGTCGAAGACATCGGCGATGCGCTGCAGGATCTGCAGATCGGGCTGGTGCACGCCGGTTTCATAGCGGTTGATGCGGGTGCTGGCGACGAAATCGTCCAGTCCGGCCTTGATGCCGAGATTGCGCTGCGAAATGCCATAGGTCTCCCGCGCTTCGCGCAGACGCACGCTGTAGACGGGGAGCTCTTTTTTCTCAGACAAGGCCGTGCGTGTCCCGGGCTTCGGTGGACAGAAGCTTCCGGAAGGGCGCTTGACACCGATACTACGTTAAACGTAGTGTGCGCACCGGGTTAATAAGTGAACGCATCGCGTGCATAAGCTCCAGCCCGTCGGGGGGGGGGGCGCGAGAGCGGCAAGGCAGGGCGGCGGCGCCGGGGTATCGCACAGGCCGCGCCCGGACGGGGCATCGGCAACACCACAGGGAATCGCCAGCACGGCCGATGGGCTCCGTTGCCATGGAGCGCCGTCGCCCGCGGCCGGCCCCGTGTGCCCGGCGCCTCGTCCATGCCGGACCGCAAGACCGATTACCGACCATGGAAACCAGAGGACGCAGCATGAAGACCAGCGCTTTACGCAACGCCATTTCCATCGCCCTGTTCGCCACGCTTTCCGGCAATGCCGGCATCGCCCTGGCCCGGGAACCCACACCGGAAGCGACCCGCGCGGATGCGGAGCAGGAGGACGGGGCAGGGCAGGGCACTACCGCCGCTTCCAGCCCATCGAAGCCGGCATCGCGCAAGGAAGCGACGGCGACCGAACTCGAAACGGTGACCGTCACCGGCACCCGCATCCGAGGCGGCACGACGCCATCGCCGGTGATCGCCATCGGCAGCGAGCAGATCCGGCAGGAGGGTTTCGCCGACCTGGGTGAGGTTATCCGCAGCCTGCCGCAGAACTTCGGAGGAGGGCAGAATCCGGGCGTTGTCACCGCTACCGGCTCCGGCAACATGTACAACCAGAATGCGGGTGGGGGTTCCAGCCTCAACCTGCGGGGAATCGGCCCGGATGCGACGCTGACGCTGCTCAATGGAAGGCGCCTGGCCTACGGCGGCTTGATGCAGGCGGTCGACATCAGCGCGATTCCGGTCGCAGCAGTTGATCGAGTCGACATCGTTGCCGATGGGGCGTCGGCCATCTATGGCTCCGACGCCGTTGCGGGTGTTGGCAATGTAATCCTGAAGCGCGACATGGAGGGCGCCGTCGTCAGTGCCCGCTACGGAAGGGCGAGCAGGGGCGGGCTGGGAACGAGGGAATACGATGCGACAGCGGGTACCACCTGGAGCAATGGTGGCCTGATAGCAACCTATCGGCACACCCACATCGATCCGATCAGCGTGGGCCAGCGCAGCTATACCCGGCACATGGATCAGCCCTTCGTGCTTTATCCGGGAGGGGATACGCGCAGCGGGTTGCTGAGCGCCCATCAATCATTGGGCGGAAATGCCGAACTGCGCCTGGATGCGCTGCGGACCACGCGGGACACGGTCTACTACCAGACGGGTCCAGGCATCTATTACGACCAGCGATCCGACAGCACCACGTCGTTCCTGGCCCCCTTGCTGGAAGTCGGGCTGGCGCGGGGCTGGGTACTGCAGGTGGGGGGTGTCCGGGCCCGCGATGAAAACATCGGTCGGGCATGGCTGGTCACGAAAGCCACCGGCGATTCACGCCTGGCCTCCAGCCTATGCCGTTGCAACGACAGCCGTTCCTATGAAATCAGCGCGGAGGGGCCGCTGCTGGAGCTGGGCGCAGGTGAGCTGCGTTTGGCGGCCGGCGCCGGATATCGCAGCAATGAACTGCTGAACCGGAACCTGTCATCGGGAACGCAGGTGCATAGCGAGGACAGCAGCAGATTCGCATACGCGGAGGTGAACATCCCGCTGCTTGATTCCAGCATGGGCACGTCGCTTGCCCGGCTTCTGGAACTCACGGCGGCCGCAAGGATGGAGGATTACGACAGCTTCGGTCGCGTGACCACGCCGAAATTCGGGGTGATCTACGCGCCAGGCAGTGATCTCACGGTAAAGGCCTCGTGGGGCAGGTCTTTCAAGGCGCCGACGTTGAACGAGCGATATGGCAGCCTGGTAGCGTATCTGGTGCCCCCGGGCATGATTGGAGGGAGTGGATACGGCGCCGATGATGCCGTTCTGCTGTCCTGGGGGAGCAATCCCGGCCTCGGTCCGGAGCGGGCGACCACGCAGACCATTTCGGTGGCCTTCCATCCGGAGCGTCTGCGCGGACTGGAGGCGGAGTTGACGTGGTTCGACATCGACTACCGCGAGCGTGTGGTCCAGCCCTTTGCGGCCTTCGGCCAGGTGCTGAGTGATCCTGCCGTGGCAGAGTTCCTGCGGTTTTCGCCGACGCCGGAAGAACAGGCGAGGTTGCTTGCCATCTATTCGGGCGGATTCTTCAACTGGACGGGCAAGCCCTACGATCCGGCCAAGGTCGTGATCATCGGGCATGGCGAATACGTCAATGCAAAGACGCAGCGGATCAGGGGCATCGACCTTTCCGGATTGTACGGCCGGGATCTGGGGAGCGGCCGGCTGACCCTGCGTGGATCGGCGAGCTGGCTGGACAGCTCCCAGCAGAACACGTCCGGACAAGCTGCATTCGATCTGGCCGGTACGATCTTTTATCCGGCCAAGGTACGCAGTCGTCTGGGACTGGTATGGGCCAGCGGTGGGTTCACCGCTTCTTCCTTCGCCAACTACACCGGAGGAGTCGCCTATCCGGCCTTGGCGCAGGAGACGGCTTCCTTCACCACCTTGGATCTTGTCCTGCAGTACGCCACTGCCAGGCGGAGGAGTGCCGGCACCGGATTCGATCTTGCCTTTTCCATCCAGAATCTTTTCGATCGCGCGCCGCCTCTCTACAGGCCGATGGCGATCACTGATGCGCCGTATGACTCGACGAACTACTCGGCTGTCGGTCGCTTCCCCAGCATCACGGCGTCGTGGCGCTGGTGACAGGGGGCGTGAAGATCATGGAGAGCGCGGCAATGGCTGTACTGACGATACGGGCGGGACGCGTGCTGGCGTCCTGCCTGATGGGCCTGGTGTTTGTCGGAGGGCTAGGGGCGCAGGTGATTTCGCCCCGCCAGCTGGTGGAGGTGGCAGACGTCGACGAACTGGTGGTTTCTCCGGGCGGCGACATGGTTGCATTCCGAGTGGCGCAGGCCTCGGTCGAACGCAATACCTATGACAGCACCTGGTATGTGCAGCGGATGGACGGTACCACCCTGGCGCGCCGGGTGGGCGAAGGGGGCCATCTGCTGCGCGAATCGGATGGGGCATCGCTTGCGCCAGCGGGAGTGCTGTGGTCGCCTGATGGTCGTTACCTCTACTACCGTGCCCTGCTGGATGGGCGGATTGCCGTATGGCGAGCGGCTGTCGACGGGTCGGATGCGCGCGTCATGACGCGCGACCCGGCGGACGTGCGCAGCTTTCGTTTGAGCCCGGACGGACAGCTGCTGCGCTATGGCACGGGCGCCACGCGTGAGCAGACAGGCGACGCGGAATGGGAGGAGTACGACAGCGGTATCCATATCGATGAGACCATTCCTCTGGGCCAGGGGATATTCCAGTCCGGCTACCTCGACGAGCGCCGTTCCACCCAGCGACTGTTCGGCAGCGACGTCATACGCTCGCCTTTGTTGGCGCGTGTACCTGAGCACTGGAGGGAGATCGATCTGGCCACCGGGCGGATGCGCGAGATTCCTGCACCGGAACCATCACCGGCGCCATTGCCGGCTGCTCTGTCCGAGCGGTTCAAGCCTTGGCGGCAGGTGCGGCAGGAGGGGACGGGGCGGATCGCGATGCTGACCCACGTTGCCGAGTGGAGCGGGGCAGGACCGAAGCCGGATGTGGAGCTTTCGGTATTCGTGGAGGGGAATGGGGGAGGGCACCTCCGTTGTCGCGCCGAACTCTGCACGGACAAGCCGATCACCGGCATCCAGTGGCGACCGGGCCGCGAAGAGATCCTGTTCACGCTGACTGATCCGGAGGACAGTCAGGCACAATCGATCCTTCGATGGGATATCAAGGCCGATCGTGTGTTTTCTCTGGTGCATACGCCCGGTCTGATCAATGGGGGGCGCGCGACACCCAATGCCTGCGGTGCCTCGTCCGAGGCGCTGGTCTGCGTCGCCGCCGATGCCAGCCATCCGCCACGCCTTGAGCGGATCGATCTGGAATCTGGAAACCGGACGGTCCTGTTCAACCCGAATGCGGCTCTGGCGGCCGACATGGAAGGTGTTCCTGTCCGCAGGCTGCACTGGACGGACGTGGCTGGCCGTCGGTTCAACGGGTTGTACTTCCCGGCGCAACGTACCGCAGGTGGGGCGCCGCCCTTGTTCCTGACCTACTACCGGTGCCCGGGGTTCGTCCGCGGCGGTGTTGGAGACGAGTGGCCCCTAGTGACATTGGCGGGGCGCGGAATATCCGCCCTGTGCATCAATGCGCCACCGAGCGAGCTGGATGCCGTCACCCGGTTCGAGCTGGGGCGTTCGGCCATAGAGAGCGTAATCGACCTGCTGGCCGCCAGCGGGGAAATCGATCGCGGCAAGGTGGGCATGGGCGGGCTGAGCTATGGGACCGAGGTGACCATGTGGATGGCGATGAATTCCGATGCACTCTCGGCAGCCTCCGTGAGCAGCATCGCCTTCTCGCCTCTTGCCTATACGCTCATGAGCATGTCCGGGGAAACGTTCTTCTCGCGCCTGCGTACGTACTGGCAGCTGGGAGCCCCCGATGAGACGCCGGCGCAATGGAAACGGCTTTCTCCTGCGTTCAATCTGGACAGGATCAAGGTGCCGATGCTGATGCAGCTGCCTGAGCAGGAGTACCAGCACACGCTCGACTATGCGGTTCCGTTGATCCGCGACCAGCGGGCGGATCTCTACGTATATCCCAATGAGGCGCACCAGAAGTTCCAACCCCGGCACAAGCTCGCCGCCTACGAGAGAAACGTGGATTGGTTCCGGTTCTGGCTGCAGGGCTTTGAGGATACGGAGGCGGCGAAAGTGCGCCAGTATGCCCGCTGGCGAACGATGGCTGACCGGCATGCGGGACATTCCGGGCATGCCGCACGCATACCCTAGGTCTGGTGTCGTATCCAGTTCTCCACCGCGTACAGGTCGAGGAGACGGCCGAATGTGCGGTCGCGCGGCGGCAGATCGCTGTCGATGAAGCGCTGCACGGCAGGCGCATCCAGAAGGCCGTGCGAATGGAGGCAGCCATCAAGAAGGTAGTCGCGCAGCCGGGATCTGTGCCTGGCATACAGGGCGCCGACAAAACCGATGAAGGAGCCCTTACTGCGGCGCGCGAGTATCTCCGGCGGAAGCCGATCGGCAAATGCC
Source organism: Stenotrophomonas sp. PS02297 (assembly GCF_029959705.1). Classification (NCBI taxonomy): domain Bacteria; kingdom Pseudomonadati; phylum Pseudomonadota; class Gammaproteobacteria; order Lysobacterales; family Lysobacteraceae; genus Stenotrophomonas; species Stenotrophomonas sp. PS02297. The sequence continues at coordinate 21,436 of NZ_JASCOS010000026.1, forward strand.
AGCCGGGCTACGGCCCGATTCCGTGCGCCGGCTATCCACATCCAGCTGGGGACACGCAGGGTTGCTTCCATCACCGGTTGGGACAGAAGCGGCAGGCGCAGGTGCGCCTGTCGCCCTCTCGGTGCCGAATCCCTGTAGACATGGGTCGCCGCGAGAGCGAAGACCCGTTCCCTGTCCCCGGGAGAGGCCGTATCCGGCATGTCGCACCACGGATGGTGTTCCAGCAGGCAGTTGGCAAGGCCAGGAGAGATGAATTCGATCATCGCATTGCAGGGAGATCCCGGTGGCCGCATCAGCTTACGCAGCGTCAGCCGTCCTGCTTTCCAGATGGTGCACTGATGCAGGCCGGCCAGATCCCGGAGCGTGTGGAAAGCACCGGCCAGTCCCATTTGCTGGAAGGCATCGGCCGCCGGCGCGGCGGAGGTCAGGTAGCAGAACACGGTGTCGCCGCCGCCACCGGAGAAGAAACTGGCGGCGCCATGGCGCTGCCTTGCGTTCTCCATGATCGTATCGGTGATGTGCTGGAGCATCCCGACTCTCGGTGTCGGCAATCCCGCTGCTGGAGCGGAATCGTGTAGCGTCGATTCCAGGCCCATGGTTTCGACGTCTATGGGCGCGTCGAGCAGGGCCGCGATCTGGTTGGCATAGTGGCGCTCGTCAGCGCCAGGGACAGGCGTCGTCAGCGTGCAGCAGAAGACGCGGGCATCGCTCCCCAGCAGGGCTGCCCCGACCACGGATGAGTCCAGTCCTCCGGAAAGCTCGAGCAGGATGGATCTGTCGGTGCGGGCCCAGGCATTGACGACCATGTCGATGGCGGTGCGGACGGCTTCCGCCGCGTCTTCGATGCTGGCATGGCGCAGCTTCCCGGTGAGGAAATCCCAGGGCGACCATGCCGTATGGAGAGTGAGTCGGGTGCCATGGACGACCAGGCGGGTCCCAGGAAGAAGCTCCTGGATCCCCGCAAGCCCGGTGCGCGCGGTTTTGATGTCCGGATGGATGAGGCGATGCAGGATGGAGTCCCAATCGATCCGCTTCTGATACCGGCCCGCGCACAGTGGAAGTTCGATGTCGGAGGCAATGAATCCACTGCCGTTCTCCAGGTGGTGGATGCAGGGCATACCTCCCTCCGGGTCGCGCAGCACGGTGATGCGGCCGTCATGCTCCGGGTCTGGCAGGACGACAAGATAGGCGCCCCAGCAATTTTCCAGAATGTACCGGCAGAGCTGGGAACTGCTTTGGAATCGCGGGAACTGGCTTTCCTGCGTCAGCGGTTCGCCGCTTCGTGAAAAGACATGGCCTATGAGGAGCCCCTGCCCATGCAGCGCGATGAACGGGGTCTGTTCGGAGACATGGACCGTGCAGTGTCTTGTACGAAGGCATTGCCGCATGCGCAGGCGGTTGAGTCGATCCGTTGCTTCTACGGCATGAGCCGCTTGTGGGGCGGCCGTCGTGTCCAATAGCGCGATGTACCGGTAAGCCATCAGATCACCCGGATAGGTGTATGGGCGCGAGTGTTCCCGACGGTGTCGTTCAGCACCAGATGACCTGCCTGTACCCAACAGTGTGCTGAGAGCGGATTGGCCATGATGCCGAAGACGAGATGCGCGAATAGCCCGCGCCTTGCCAGGAACCTGACCATCGCTATCGAGTCGTGGAGGCAGCAGGTCGGAACCGGTACGTACAAGCGCGCATTCTGGAAGGCAGTGGCTGCGTTGCAGAATCGTTCCCGGAGAACGGGGGAAAGGGCGAGAGAAGCTGCTTTCGCGTGATTGTCGCGATGGGCTCTCATGGCGATCAGGTTGCTTTTGAGGGAATGGCGCCGCAGCCGTAACCACGTCGAGCAGACGGTCCCCAGAACATCAAGTGCGGCATTCGTTTTTTCCGGTCTGTAAGGCACCGCCTGTTCCATCGCGCTCTCCGTGGGGAGCGCGACGGGGGCGGCGGGGACAAGTGAAATATCGCCGCCTCCGGTGGCCACGATGCCGCACCCGGCCAGCTTGTCCCGATCGGAATCCGGAAGTAGTGTTCCCCTGGTGTATGCGAGGAATACCTGCTCCAGCGCATGGGAAAGACGGAAGTAACGGTCGCTTTCTATGTCGAGAAAGACCGGATGGCCATCGATCAGGCAGTAGGACAGATCCGGGGCGAGGTGATCGGACATGAGGTGGCTCCGGGTAGCAGGGCGCACCTCGCGGTGCGCCCTGCTTTTGTCACTCTTCCGAAATGCCGGGGACGAATTCGCCGCCCATCGGCTCATTGCCCTGGAGGATGCCCTTGGTCTCCACGCTGGCGACTCCGAGCACGATCACGTCTTCGACCGGGTTGCTGCGGTCGTTTTCATTCGCGTTCATCTCTGCCTCTCCTGCGGTTGCGTCATGGCGGTTTCCATGACGTACCCAGCGTAGGAGGCGGAAGAATTTATTTTCAAATAATTAAGACGTTGCAAAACGATGATTATCCGGCGATGGGAACGCCATCATGGAATGCCGGATTCAGGTGCGGCGCGGAGGCGGCACTTCGCCGCAGAGCGATAGGTCGCGGTGATCGTTCTTGCGTATTCGATGGAAGATTCTGTCCGCGCTTACTGGAGGTGATCGCGGTGGTCGACCAGCATGGCCACGATCCGCGGGACGAGCTGCTTGCGCCGCGCGTGATAGGCGCGCAGGCCGGCTTTCAGCGCCGGCATGTTCCGCCTCCGCCAGAGTTCTTCCAGTTCCACCAGTTCCTCGTGGGCATGTTCGATCAGGCCGCGCTTGGCCCGCCGCACCGGGGCCAGTCTGTCGTTGGCCTGCCTGACCGCCCGGTGCAGCGAGCGGTGCGCCGTCGCTTCGGCGATGGCGTCGAACAACTGCCAGGTCATCTTCACCACGTCGTCGCCGCCGGTGATGCCGTCCCGTGCGGGGCGGCCGCCCATGTCGCAGGCCATCAGCAGCAGCCGTTCCATCCAGTCGTAGAGGTCGTGCAGGCCGACTTCGGTGAGCAGCGGGACGTGCAGCCCGTTGCGGGCGTGGTCGTCGATCAGGCCTTCGCCGACCAGGCGGTAGAGGGCGGAACGCACGGGCGTGGCGCTGGTGTTGAATTCCACGGCCAGCATGCCCGGGTCGATCCGTTGTCCGGGCAGGTAGCGTCCCGATTGCAGCGCCCGCCGGACCTGTCGATAGAGCTGCATGCTCTTGGAGTGGATCACGCTCATGGCGGAACTCCTTGCCTGCGTATGGCGTCCTTTTCCAGGGTGATAGTACAAGAACTACCCGTGCCCACCGCAGGTCGCCATGCCATCGTCGCTTCTGTCCGGACTGCTATGCTCCGCCAATTGACCAAGGGGGTATGGAAGGCATGGCGTCGAGTCTTTTTCCGGCAATGAAGTGGGGCGGGGCATACGCATGAACGCACAGGTCACGCCTCCTCCCGCGCGGGGTTCATGGTGGAAGCCGCTGCTGATCCTGTTCGGGGTATTGCTGCTGCTGATCATGCTGGGGATCGCCGGGGTGCTGGGACTCGGCTGGTTCGGCTGGAAGGCGCTGAAGAACCGGATCGGCGACGTCCAGGCACTGAGCCAGCCGCGGCAAGCGCCATCGCATCCGCTGTCGGCGGACCAGCAGGCCATCCTCGACATGATCCTGGAACGCGGCGATTCCGAGCTGGGCGCTGGCGCGGACGCGGACAGCCTGGAGAAGCTGCTGGCCGGCTATTACCAGCGCTCCATGAACGAACATGCCAATGGCGGCCAGGGCACCGGCGACATGGGCGCCACGCAGAGGACGCTGGCCGCGGTCCTGGCAGCGCTGGAGGAAAGCCGGCGCAATGGCGGCGATGCTCCGGAAATATCGCCCGAACTGTCCATCGTGCTCGAGGCGCTGGCGGCCCACTACGATCATGGGCAGAACACGAAGGACGAGGTGGTTCCCCTGCTGACGGAAGATCGCCCGCTGACGGCGGAAGAGCGTGAGCTGGTCGATACGATCGTGGAAGTGGAGGCGCGCAACCGGACCCGCTGAGCGGCCGCGCGGGCGCTGCGCCGGCGGCGCTGCCGGCAGTTCCGACGGCCGGCGCCACACGCAGGCGGCGCGCGCTCCATGGCGCCGGCAACTGGCATCATGCGCGCATGCCGTTGACCCTCGATCAACTCCGCCGCTACGCCGTCGCCCGCTCGCTGTTCAAGCCGACGACGCTGCTGCGGGCGATCGGAAAGCTGGGCTTCGTCCAGGCCGATCCCATCCGCGCGCCGGCACGCGCGCAGGATCTGACCCTGCGCCATCGCGTCGCCGGCTATCGCGCCGGCGAGCTTGAGCGGCGCTACCCGCGCCTGCCGCTGGAAGAGGATTTCTTCGTCAACTACGGTTTCCTGCCACGCGAGCGGCAGGCGCTGATGCATCCGCGGCAGGCGCGCGTGGCGTGGACGCCCGCGCGCTGGAAGCAGGCGCATGCGGTGCGTGGATTCATCGCCGAGCGCGGCGTGGCGCACCCGCGCGAGGTCGACGCGCATTTCGCCCATGGCAAGACCACCAACTGGTTCGGCGGCTCCTCCAACGCGAGCACGCAGTTGCTGGACGGCATGCACTACCGCGGCCTGCTGCGGGTCGCGCGGCGCGAGGGCGGTACCCGCGTATACGCCGTGCGCGAGGACGCCACGCCGGTGGGGGAGCAGGAGATCGAAGGGCGCCTGGACGCGCTGGTCAACCTGATCGTGGGCAAGTACGCACCGCTGCCGGCCGCAAGCCTCGCGCAGCTGGTCGGCTACCTGGGCAATGGCGTGCCGCAGTGGAAGGACGCCTGCAGGCCGGCGCTGCAACGTGCGCGGCAGCGGCTGCACTGCGCGCGCGTGGACGGCGTGGATTGGCTGTGGCCGGCGGACGAACGCGCGGACAGCCGGCGCTGGAAGCCCGCCGAACAGGTGCGCCTGCTGACGCCGTTCGACCCGGTGGTGTGGGACCGTCGCCGCTTCGAACTGTTGTGGGGCTGGAGCTACCGCTTCGAGGCCTATGTGCCCGCCGCGAAGCGCAGGCTCGGCTATTACGCGCTGCCATTGCTGTGGCGCGAGCACGTGATCGGATGGGGCAACCTGGCGGTCAAGGACGGTGTGCTGGATGCGCAGCTGCGCTATGTCGCCGGCCGGCCGCCGAAGGAGAGCGCCTTCGGCATGGCGCTGGAGGCTGAACTCAAGCGGATGCGGGAATTCCTCGCGCTGGACGATTGAAGCGGAGCGGGCCTCCGGAACGGCTGCGGAGATATCGACTGCCTGCCGGGTTCCCGTCATGCTCCGCCCACGGGATTGCACTGTCATGGAAAAAGGACGAAAGGCATGCGTTTGCTGATCGCGGCGGTGTTGTGCGTTGCATGGATGGCGCAGGCGAGGGCGGGGGAGGTCGTGGACCTGACGCCCTATGTGCGGCAGGACGTGTACGAATGGGTGAAGATCTCACCCGACGGCCGGCACTATGCCGTGACCAAGCCGCTGGAGGACCGCACCGCGCTGCTGATCCTGCGGCGCGAGGACAACACGTTCACCGCGCGGATCGTGGGCGGCGTCGATTCGGTGGTGGACGATTTCTGGTGGGCCAATGACGAACGGGTGGTCATGTCGCTGGCGCGCAAGCAGGGCTCGCGCGACGAGCCGGTATCCATCGGCGAGCTGTATGCGGTGAACGTGGACGGCAAGCAGAGCATGCTGCTGGCCAGTCCCTACGGCATCACCGAGCGCCCGGGGATGGTTTCCGAGATCAGGACCCAGCTGGAGCAGTCCGTCTACATGCTGGATCCGCTCGAGGGCGACGACCGCAACGTGCTGGTCTCGGCGGTGCCGGTCGCCAGCGATCCGTTCATCCGCATCGAGAAGCTGGACATCTACAACCGCAACCGCATCCGCGTGGCCGACGTGCCGGTGCGGCGCGCGCGCTTCGTGACCGACCAGAGCGGCGAGGTGCGCTTCGCGGTGGGCGCCGGCACCGACAATGTGTCGAAACTGTTCTACCGCGAGGCGCGCGGGCAGCAGTGGCGCCTGGTCAACGACGAGAGCGTCAGCGGCGTGCGTCGTTTCCCTCTGGGCTTCAGCGCGGACGGCAGGCTGGCCTACCTGCAGGTGGAGCAGGCGCAGGGACCCGACGCCATCGTGTCGTGGGATCCGGCCGATGGACGGGAGGTGGAGCTGCTGCGCGATGCGCTGGTGGATCCCTACCGGATCCTCTACGACATGGATGGCCGGACGCCGATCGGCGCTTCGTACATGAAGGAGAAGATCGGCAACCGCTTCTTCGACGAGACCGCGCGGACCCCGCGTTTCTACCGCAGCCTGGAAAAGGTCTTCGCCGCCGATGCGGTGCGGATGACATCGGCCACGCGCGACGGCCGTTTCGTGCTGCTGTTCGTGTGGGGCGACCGCAACAACGGCGACTACTTCCTGTTCGATACGCAGGAGCGCAAGGCCGACCGCATCTTCAGCCGCAGGGAATGGTTCGATCCCGGCGAGGTGCCGCCTTCGCGTCTTATCAGCTTCCGGGCACGCGACGGGATGCTTCTGCACGGCTATCTGACCGAACCCCTGCACCCGGCCGACGGCCCGAAGCCGATGGTGCTGTTGCCGCATGGCGGCCCGTTCGAGTACTTCGATGCCTGGGGCTTCGACGACGACGCGCAACTGCTGGCCGCGGCCGGCTATGCCGTGCTGCGGGTGAACTATCGTGGCTCGGGCAACTATGGCCGGGCCTACGTCGCTGCCGGCAGCCGCGAGTGGGGTGGGCGCATGCAGGACGATCTGGCCGACGCCACGCGCTGGGCGATCGACCAGGGCATCGCCGATGCCGGGCGCATCTGCATCTATGGGGCAAGCTATGGCGGCTATGCCGCATTGATGGGCGTCGCCCGCGATCCCGGGCTGTACCGCTGCGCCGCTGGCTATGTAGGCGTCTACGATCTGGAGCTGATGCACCGCGATGCTTCGCAGAGCAGCCGGTCCGGGCGGACCTGGGCCGCGGAATGGCTGGGAGAGCGCGGCACCCTGGCCGCGCGTTCCCCGAGCAATCTGGCCGACCGCATCAAGGTGCCGGTATTCCTCGCCGCGGGCGGGAAGGACGAGCGTGCGCCCATCGAGCACAGCCGGCGCATGGAAAAGGCGCTCAGGCGTGCCGGGGTGCCGGTGGAGACGCTGTATTACCCCAACGAGGGCCATGGCTTCTATACCGAGCCCCATCGTCGCGAGTACTACGCCAGGCTGCTGGACTTTCTGGCGCGCCATCTGGGCGGGGCGACGGCCGAACGCCGCCCTTGAGCAGAAGTGGGCATCGGCGGCGGCGCGCGCGAGCGCGGCCGGGCGTGGTGTGGCCTCCGTCTGCCCATGAAAGGCCCGCGCCGCGGTCGCGGCGCGCACTCGACGCCGCCGCCGTTCTTGCCTATGGTCGGCGCTTCGCCAATCGCGGGGAACGGGAATGCGCGTCGGGTATCTGCTGGGGATGTGGCTGGTCGTGGGCGGTCTGCAGGCGGCCGAGCCGGTGGCAACGGTGCGGGTGGCTTTCGACCGCGACGGCATCACCGCCACCGAGGCGCACGGCATGGCCGACATCGGCGCCGGGCGCGAACTGGGCGCGGACGATCCGGTGCGGATCGCCTCCATTTCCAAAATGGTCGCCGCGCTGGGCGTGATGCGCATGGTCGAGGCCGGGCAGCTGGACCTGGACGCGGATGTCTCGCGCTGGCTCGGCTGGCAGCTGCGCCACCCGCAGTTCCCCGACACACCGATCACCCTGCGCCTGCTGCTCTCGCACCGCGCCGGCCTCACCGACGCGGCCGGCTACTACGCCGTGCCGCTGGGCGGGCAGCTGCGCGAGGTGCTGGACGACCCGCGCGCCTGGGACACGGCGCATGCGCCGGGTACGTTCTTCCGCTACGCCAACATCGATTTCCCGCTCATCGCCTCGGTGATGGAGAAGGCCAGCGGCGAGCGCTTCGACCGGCTGATGCAGCGCCTGGTGCTGAAGCCGCTCGGCATCGCCGCCTGCTACAACTGGGACAGCTGCGACGATGCGACCGTGGCGCGCGCGGTGGTGTTGTACGACGAAGCCCACCAGCCGGTGCGCGACGACAACCGCGGCCGTCGTCCCGATTGCCCGGTGGTGGCCGCCACCGACGGCAGCTGCGACCTCGGCCGCTGGCGCGCCGGCGACAACGGCGCGCTGTTCGCACCGCAGGGCGGCCTGCGCATTTCCGCCAATGGCCTTGCGAAGATCGGGCGCCTGCTGCTGGGCGAGGGCGAAGTGGATGGTGTGCGCCTGCTGCGCGCCGAATCCGTGCGCGAACTGGCGCGCCCGCAGTGGACCTGGGCGCCGGGCGCCGGCATGACTTCGGAAGAAGACGACAGCGGGCAGGGCGGCGACGGCTTCTTCTGCCGGTACGGACTGGCGGTGCAGACCCTGGCCACGCCGGTGAAAGGCTGCCGCGACGATCCGTTCGGCGACGGCGTGGCGCGCTTCGGCCATTCCGGTTCGGCCTATGGCCTGCTGTCGGGGCTGTGGGTCGACCCGGCCAGCGGCACCGGCGTGGCCTACTTCGCCACCGGTCTGCCGGAAGCGCGCAAGGGCGGGCACTCGGCGTTCTCTGCGATCGAGGAACGGTTGACCCAGCCCTGACCCCGCCGTCGCGGGTGCGATGCCCGCGCCGGGTCTCCGTGGAGCAGCGCCTCGTCCGGCAGCGCCGGGCAAGGCGCCGCCGTGCGCATTGCCGGGGCACGGCGCATTGCCGTCGCCCGAGCCTGCAGGCCAGCTGCCGGGTGGGACGTGGAGGGCACGGGTGCTGGCGTTGCAGGAAGGCATCACCCTGGCGCTGGGCGCCCGTCGCCGATGGCTGTGCCGCGCCGGTGGGGATGATGTTCTTCGCTTACGCCTCGCCCATGCATTCGCCGGACGATGGCGAGCCGTTCGCGGTGGTCCAGTCGGCGCCCGCCAGCGCCGTCGCCGCGCCGGTGTTCATGACGGTGGGCGGAATGATGCCGCTGTTCGGCCGGTACGGCGCCTGGCTTGAGCCGGCTGCCTGCCGCCGGCTTCAGAGGCCGGTATCGCCGTGCCTGCGCTGCCGGCGCAGCGCGGTGCGCATCAGGCGCTGGAAGGTGGGGCACTGCAGGTGATCGGCGTGGCGGCAGCGGGCGGCGTGGCGCAGGCCATCGCGCAGGGCCTGCAGGCGGGCGATGCGGCGCTCCAGCTGGTCGGCCCGGTGCAGCAGCTGCGGGCGGTCGATGGCCGGAGCGTTGCCGTCGCCGAGCATGGCGCCGATCTCCTCCAGCGAGAAGCCCGCCGCGCGCCCCAGCGCGATCAGCGACAGGCGCTGCATCACCGACGCCGCGTAGACGCGGCGCAGGCCATTGCGCCCGATCGGCCGGATCAGGCCGCGGGTTTCGTAATAGCGCAGCGTGGAAGCGGCGACACCGCTCTGCCGCACCACCTGCCCGATCTCCATCTCCTGCACACTTGACCTCAAGTCGGCTTCAACGCCGAGACTGATGGAAACAGGTTTCCAGACGGGCGGGAAGAGCGATGGACGGGGGTGGAATCATCATGCGGGTAGTGATCGTGGGTGTCGTTGCCACCGCGACGACCGATCTGTGGACGCTGGTGTTGCGCCGGCTCGGGCGTCCCACGCTGGACTATGCGCTGCTCGGCCGCTGGATCGGGCACTGGCGCGAAGGGCGCTGGCGCCATGACGCCATCCATGCGGCGGCGCCGGTCGGACATGAGCGCCTGCTGGGCTGGTGCGCCCACTACGCCATCGGCATCGCCATGGCGGGGATGCTGGTGGCGATGACGGGCAGCGGCTGGCTGCGGCAGCCGACGCCGGGTGCGGCGCTGGGGTTCGGCGTGGTCAGCGTGCTGTTGCCCTTTTTGGTGATGCAGCCGGCGTTCGGTGCCGGCATCGCCGCCGCGCGCCTGCCGCGGCCGTGGCCGGCGCGGCTGCAGAGCCTGGCCACGCATGCGGTGTTCGGCCTGGGATTGTTCGTCGGCGGCCGGATTTCCGTCGTATTTCCTTTTTGAAATCAACTGCTTGATTGAAAGGCCAGCAACGCTGCTAGCCTTTCCCGGTCAATCGCCCGGAGACCACCATGACCATCGGATCGCAGTCGGACATCGACGGCCTGCAACGCATCGGCCGGCTGGTCGCACGTGTGCGCGAGGACATGCTCGCCGCCGCCTGCCCGGGCATGAGTACCGGCGAGCTCGACCTGATCGGCGAACGCCTGCTCGCCGCGCAGGGCGCGCAGCCGGCGCCGCGGCTGACCTATGGCTTCCCGGGCGCGACCTGCATCAGCGTCAACGAGGAAGCCGCCCATGGCGTGCCCGGCGCGCGCGTGCTGGCTGCCGGCGACGTGGTGAACGTGGACGTGTCCGCCGAACTCGGCGGCTACTTCGCCGATACCGGCGGCACCCGCGTGCTGCCGGAAGCCGCGCCGCGCGACCTGCGCCTGTGCCATGCCGCGCGCAGCGCCCTGGCCAACGCGCTGAAGGTGGCGCGCGCCGGGCAGCCGCTCAACCGGATCGGCGCGGCGATCGAACGTACCGCACGCCAATCCGGCTTCCGGGTGATCGAGAACCTGGGCAGCCACGGCGTCGGCCGCGCGCTGCACGAGGAACCGGACCACATCCCCGGCTACTACGATCCGCACGATACGCGCCTGCTGCACGAAGGCATGGTCATCACCATCGAGCCGTTCCTGTCCACGCGCAGCCGCATGGTCGAGGAAGGCGATGACGGCTGGACCCTGCTGGGCGCGCGCGGCAACCGCTCCGCGCAGTACGAACACACGCTGATCGTCACCCGTGGCGAGCCGATCGTGGTGACCCTGCATTGACCCGCAGGCCGCGCCATCGGCGCGCGGCATCGACACGGCATGCACGCGCCGATGGCGATGGTGGCGGCGTTCCCGATCGCCCCCAACGCACATGGCCGATCCGCCGCTGCTTACGCCTGATGGCCGCTACCTGGTCGTGCGCGGCCGCCTGTGGCGCGCGACCAATCCACAGCTGCCCGAAGCGCAGCGGCAGGCGGCGGTGCGGCAGCTGATGGCGGCGCGCCGCGAGGTCGGGCGTGCGCGCCGGCAGGGCGATGCGCAGGCGCTGGCGCGGGCCGGCGAGGCGGTCGATGCGGCCAAGCGCGCGCTCGGCGAGCGCGGGCCGGTGTGGTGGGACGACGGCGCGCCGGACTACAACCGCCATCTGGCGAAGAACACGCCATACGCCACATGGCATGCGCGCGTGGCGGCCATGGCCGGAAGCGGCGCGGACCCGGCCTGACCCCGTCTTCCGGCGCCGGGGATGCCGTTCGGGCGCGGTCTATACCTTGGTATATCCCGGCCACCCGCAGGTGCATGGCCGCTACGCCAATGCCTGCTGGCCGCGGCATGGGCGCGGTGGGAAAATCTTCTCCGTCGCCGGGACAGCGCTCCCGGCCCACGCTGCCGGCATCGCATGTTGCCGGTCATCGCCATCGCCGGTGCGAGGCCCGCCGTTTTCCCGGCGGCCGCCACCGCACGACCGAGGAGGACGCCATGGATCCCGACCCGCATCGGCGCCTGCCCGCGCGCCAACTTCCCTTGACCCAAGACACAGACCGGGCGCCGGCTCCGGGGATGCCACCTTCGTGACCGTGGGGGCCTCCGCGGCCGTGCGCCGGAGGAGGTTCCCATGCTGTTCCGCATCCTCGAGACCCATTCCAACGACGTCCTGCTGCGCGCCCTGCGCGCGGCGATAGCCGCGCATCGCCCCGCCGCCCTGCGCTCGCTCCTGCATGCCCGCGGCGAGCGCGCTTTCGCCCGCGCCCTGGGCGAGCTGTCCGGCCGCGTCATCGCCGATGCCCTGTCCATGCTGCCGGCGCCCGAGCGCGCGGGCGTGCTGCAGCACCTGCCGCGTGCGGCGCGCAAGCGCCTGCACGAGGTGGAGTGCGCCGATCCGCGCCATGTCCTGCATGCGCACCGCGTGGCGATGCCGCCGCGCCTGTCCGCCTCCTGCTGACCGCGGGCGCCCGCTCCTTTCCATCCACTCCGGGGACTGTCCATGAAGATCCAGCCTGCCGTACTGGCATTGGCCTGCGCCGCGGCGCTGGCGGCCTGTACCGCCGCCCAGCCCGCCGCCGAGAGCCAGGCCGCACCGATGTTCCACCATGAAGGCGACGCCATCGTCGTGCCGCAGAACTCGCCGCTGCATGGCCGCCTGCAGGTGGCCGCCGTCGGCGAGCAGGCCTTCGCCCCGAGCGTGGAGGCGCCCGGCACGGTGGAGGCCGAGCCGGAGAAGCAGGTAAGGATCGTGCCGCCGCTGGCCGGGCGCGTGGTGCGCCTGCACCGCCGGCTCGGCGATGCGGTCAGTGCCGGCGACGCGCTGGCCACGCTGGATTCGCCCGAGCTCGGCGCGGCGCAGGCCGAGAACGCCAAGGCGCAGGCGCAGCTGCGGCAGGCGCGGCTGGAGTTCGAGCGGCAGAAGCTGCTGCACGACGAGGACATCGCGGCGGCGAAGGACATGGAGGCGGCGCGGCTGGCGCTGGCCGAAGCCGAGGGCGACGCGCGCGCGGCGGCCGATCACCTCGCCCAGGTCGGGGCGTCGGCGAAGAGCGGCTCGCGCCGCGAGTACGTGCTGCGCTCGCCCATCGCCGGCCGCGTGGTGGCGATGGAGGCCGCGCAGGGCGGCTACTGGAACGACACCACCGCCGCGCTGATGACCGTGGCCGACCTGTCCGAAGTATGGCTGACCGCCGCCGTGGCCGAGCGCGACCTGCCGCGCATGGCGGTCGGGCAGCAGGCGCGGGTCGAGCTCAACGCCTGGCCCGGCCGCACGCTTGAAGGCCGGGTGGCCTATGTCGGCGATGTGCTCGATGCGCAGACCCGCACCGTGCCGGTGCGCGTGGCCATCGACAACCGTGCCGGCGAGGTGAAGCCGGGCATGTTCGCGCGCGTGCGGTTCGCCGCGGCCAGCCGTCCGGCGCTGCTGGTGCCGGCCACGGCGCTGCTGCAGAACGGCCTGCATACGCGGGTGTTCGTCGAACAGGCGCCGCAGCGCTTCCAGCCGCGCGTGGTCACCGTCGGCGATACCGCCGGCGGCAACGTGGAAGTGCTGTCCGGTCTGCGCGCCGGCGAGCGGATCGTGGTCAGGGACGGAGTGCTGCTCAATGATTGATGCGATCGTCACCACCTGTTTCCGCCGCCGCGGCATCGCCTGGCTGGTGTTCGCCTTCGTCGCGCTGTACGGGCTGTGGAGCTGGAAGCAGCTGCCGGTGGAGGCCTATCCGGACATCGCCGATGTCACCTCGCAGATCGTCACCCAGGTGCCCGGGCTGGGCGCGGAGGAGGTCGAGCAGCAGATCACCATTCCGCTGGAGCGCGCGCTGCTCGGCACCCCCGGCATGCACGTGCTGCGCTCGCGCAGCCTGTTCGCGCTGTCGCTGGTCACGGTGGTGTTCGAGGACGGCACCGACGGCTATTTCGCGCGGCAGCGGCTGCAGGAACGCCTGGCCGGGGTCACCCTGCCGTACGAAGCCAAGCCGGAGCTGGACCCGTACACCTCGCCCACCGGCGAGATCTACCGCTACACGCTGGAGTCGAAGACGCGCAGCCTGCGCGAGCTGTCCGAGCTGCAGGCCTGGACCGTCATCCCGCGCCTGAAGAAAGCGCCGGGCGTGGTCGACGTCACCAATTTCGGCGGGCTGACCACGCAGTTCATGCTTGAACTGGACCCGCTGCGGCTGCGCCAGTACGACCTGTCGCTGCAGGAGGTCACCAGCGCGATCAACGCCAACAACGCCAACGGCGGTGGCAGCGTGATCGACCGCGGCGAGCAGAGCTACGTGGTGCGCGGGGTGGGCCTGCTGCGCTCGCTGGAGGACATGGGCAACGTGGTGGTCAAGAGCAGCGGCGGCGTGCCGGTGCTGGTCAAGGACCTGGGCACGCTGACCTACGGCAACGTCGAGCGCCGCGGCATCCTCGGCAAGGACGACAACCCGGACACCCTCGAAGGCATCGTGCTCCTGCTCAAGGACCACAACCCTTCCGACGCGCTGGCCGGCGTCCACGCCGCGGTGGACGACCTCAACGGCAACCTGCTGCCCGGCGACGTGCGGCTGGTGCCGTACCTGGACCGCACCGCGCTGATCGACGCGACCCTGCATACGGTCGGCTTCACCCTGGCCGAAGGCATGGTGCTGGTGAGCCTGGTGCTGCTGCTGTTCCTGGGCAGCCCGCGCGCGGCGGCGATCGTCGCGCTGACGATCCCGTTGTCGCTGTTGATCGCCTTCATCTTCATGCACCACTTCCACGTCCCGGCCAACCTGCTGTCACTCGGCGCCATCGACTTCGGCATCCTGGTGGACGGCGCGGTGGTGCTGGTGGAGAACGTGCTGCGCCGGCGCGAGCAGGACGCGACGCGGCCGCTGCAGGCCCGCGACGCGATCCAGGCCACGCTGCAGGTGGCGCGGCCGATCTTCTTCGGCATGGCGGTGATCGTCTGCGCCTATCTGCCGCTGTTTGCTTTCCAGCGCATCGAATACAAGCTGTTCTCGCCGATGGCCTACGCGGTCGGCGCGGCGCTGGCCGGCGCCCTGGTGGTGGCATTGACGCTGGTGCCGGCGCTGGCGTGGCTGGCGTTCCGCAAGCCGCGGCGGCTGTTCCACAACCCGGTGCTGGAAGCGCTGTCGCTGCGCTATGGGCGCTTCCTGGAGCGGATGGTCGGGCACAGCCGCTGGCTGCTGGCCTGCTGCGTCGCCGCCCTGCTGGGGCTGGGCGTGCTGTTCGCCAGCCTGGGCCGCGATTTCCTGCCCTATCTGGACGAAGGCTCGCTGTGGCTGCAGGTGCAGATGCCGCCGGGCATCACCCTGGACAAGGCCGCGGCGATGGCCGACGAACTGCGCCGGGTGACGCTGGCGTTCCCGGAGGTGTCCTACATGGTCACCCAGACCGGCCGCAACGACGATGGCACCGATTACTGGACGCCCTCGCACATCGAGGCCAGCGTCGGCCTGCATCCCTACCGGCAATGGAAATCGGGACTGAGCAAGCAGCAGCTGATCGACCGGCTGGCTGCACGCTACGCGCAGATGCCCGGCTATTCGGTGGCCTTCATGCAGCCGATGATCGACGGCGTGCAGGACAAGCTGTCCGGCGCGCACAGCGACCTGACGGTGAAGGTGTTCGGCCAGGACCTGGAGCAGGTGCGCGGGCTGGCCAAGCGCATCGCCGGCATCCTCGGGCAGGTGCCGGGAGCGGCCGACGTCGCCGTCGACGTGGAACCGCCGCTGCCCAACCTGAAGATCGAACTGGACCGCGCCGCGGCCGCGCGCCACGGCATCAACGCCGCCGATGTTGCCGACCTGATCGCTACCGGCATCGGCGGCACGCCCATCGGCCAGCTCTATGTCGATGAAAAGAGCTACGACATCGCCGTGCGTTTCCCGGAACGCTACCGCGCCAGTCCCGATGCCATCGGCAACCTGACCCTGGCCGCGCCCGACGGCGCCCGCGTACCGCTGGCGGACGTGGCGCGCATCGGCACCACCTCCGGCGAGAGCGTGATCGTGCGCGAGATGGCCGAGCGCAACATCATCGTGCGCCTGAACGTGCGCGGCCGCGACCTGGCCGGCTTCCTGCGCGACGCGCAGCAGGCGGTGCAGCGCGAGGCGGCATACGACCACAAGCGCCTGCGCGTGGAATGGGGCGGCCAGTTCGAGAACCTGGAGCGCGCGCAGGCGCGCCTGGCGCTGATCCTGCCGATGACCCTGGGCATCATGTTCCTGCTGCTGTTCGGCGCCTTCGGCAACCTGCGCCAGCCGCTGCTGGTGCTGTCCACCGTGCCGTTGGCGATGCTCGGCGGCCTGGCCGCGCTGCACCTGCGCGGGATGACGCTGAACGTCTCCAGCGCGGTGGGCTTCATCGCGCTGTTCGGGGTGGCGGTGCTCAACGGCGTACTGATGCTGGCGCAGATCAACCGCCTGCGCGGCGAGGAAGGGCGCAGCCTGCGCGAGGCGGTGATCGAGGGCGCGCGCAGCCGCATGCGCCCGGTGCTGATGACCGCCACGGTCGCCGCCTTCGGCCTGGCCCCGGCCATGCTCGCCACCGGCCTGGGCAGCGACGTGCAGCGGCCGCTGGCCACGGTGGTGGTCGGCGGGCTGGCCAGCGCCACGGTGCTGACCCTGCTGCTGTTGCCCCCGCTGTACCACTTCATCGAAGACCGCATCGACCGCCGTCGCGCCCGCAGGGCCGCCGCGCCGGCGCAGGAGGCACCATGAACGACATCGCGCGCATCGCCACGCTGGCCGTGGCGCTGGCCGCCGCCGGCTGCACGGTGGGGCCGGACTTCCATCGGCCGGAGGCGCCGCCGGTGGCGGCCTGGGTGGAGGGTGGCCTGCCCGACGCCACCGTGGCTACACCCGGACCGGGCGGCGACGCCCAGCGTTTCCTGCACGACCGGCCGCTGCCCGCGCGCTGGTGGACGGGTTTCGGCTCGGCCGGGCTGGATGCCCTGGTCGCCGCCGCGCTGCGCGCCAATCCCGACCTGCAGGCGGCGGAGGCGGCGCTGCGCCAGGCCGGCGAGAATGCCGCTGCGCAACGCGGTGGCTTCTGGCCGCAGGTCGACCTGCAGTTGCAGCCGCAGCGGGAAAAGGCCGCCGAAGCGGACAGCAGCGCCTACAGCCTGCATACCGCGCAGCTGAGCATCAGCTATGTGCCGGATGTATTCGGCGGCCAGCGCCGCCAGGCCGAGGCGCTGGCCGCCGGGGTGGACGCCCAGCGCTTCGAGCGCGAAGCGGTGTACCTGACGCTGGTAGCCAACGTGGTCGAGAGCGCGATCGGCGAGGCATCGGCGCGCGCGCAGCTGGCCGCCAGCGAAGCGCTGGTGGCGCAGTCGCGGCAGCTGCTGGAGATCGTCCAGCGCCAGCACCGCGCCGGCGATGCCGGCGGTGGCGATGTCGCCGCGCAGGAAACGGTGCTGGCGCAGGCCCAGGCGCAACTGCCGCCGCTGCGCAGGGAACTGGCCGCGCGCCCCCCCCCGCGGGCGGCGGTGGCCCGGGCGCGGCCCGG
>NZ_JASCOS010000270.1:0-200 GCF_029959705.1 Stenotrophomonas sp. PS02297
CGCAATCGCCCAGCGCGCGGCAAGGTTCGGCGCCGTGATGCACACCGCCTCCTCGCTCACCGTCGTCACCGCCCGCTCCAGCAGCTGGATGTCCGCCTCGTGCTGACGCGCTACGTGGGGGTCCTCGTGCCAGCAGGAGAGCGCTGCGACGGTGCACGCCGCCCCCTGAGGGCAGGGAATGACCCGGGCCTGCAGCCAGC
>NZ_JASCOS010000027.1:0-37148 GCF_029959705.1 Stenotrophomonas sp. PS02297
CGCCCCCCCCCCCCGCCCCCCCCCGCCGCCCGGCGCGGGCGGGCGCGGGGGCGCGCGCGCTCGAGTACGGCGCGTTCGCGTTCGGGATCCTGCCGGCACAGGCCGGCGTGCGCCTTGGCGCGGCCGGCGATGGCAGCCAGCCGCTGGCGCCCGGCGAACAGTTCCACCATGCCGTCGTCGACCCGGTCGATCGCGTGGCGCGTGCAGGCCAGTACCAGGCGGTCGAACCAGGCATTCATGATTGCCGGCCCGGTCGTGGGCCGGGTGTCGCGATGGAGTCGATGCGCATGGCGGTGTCCTGCTGGAGACCGCCATGCTAGGGCGCCGCCGGTGGGCGGCGATTGATGCAGGTCAAGCCCGCCCGGTTCCGCGGGGCGGGGCGAGGGTCACTTCTGGTTGGGAACCTCGAAGCCCAGCCTGCCGACCTGCTCCGGGTGCTGCGGCACGCGCTTGAGCTTGTCGGTATTGACCTCGTAGCGGTCGCGCAGGCGCTGCGCAAGCTGCCGGTACAGCGCGGCGTCCATGTCCGGCTCGCGGGCGAAGATCCATGCCATCTCGCGGCCCGGGTAACCGATCAGCGCCCAGGAGTAGTCCGGCGCCACTTCCAGGATGCGCGAGTGGGTCGGCACCACCTTGTAGAACCACGTGCGCCAGCGGCGGTTGCCGCTGTCCTCGTCCACGCGCGCGCGCAGGTCGATTTCCTCTTCCGGCGCATCGAAGCCATCGCGGTACTGGTAGCGGATGGAGACGCGGTCGCCGCCGCGCAGGCTGTAGGTGTTGATGCTGGCGACATGGCCGCGCTCGACGAAATTCGGAACCCGTCCGATCACGTACCAGCGGCCCATGAAGCGTTGCAGGTCGATCGGGCCTTCGGCGACGCCCCTGGCTTCGACGGCCGCCGGTGCGGCGTCCTGCGCGAGGGCCGGCGCCAGCGGCAGGGTCAGGCTCAGCAACAAAGCGGACAGGAACGCAGGGATGGGTCGCATTGCGGGGCGGAGCGCCTTGATGGGTGACGCCAGCATGTTCGATGGGCGGCGATGGATGCGTCAATGCCCGGTCGCAACCCCTGAGATGGACGACCGGCAGCATGCGCCTGAACCCGTTACCGGAGCGTGTCATGGCCGAGTCGTCCCGCAGCAATACCGTCGAACATCCCGATCCGCGCGTGTTGCGCTGCGTCAGGCAGGCCGTGCTTGCCGGACTGGCCCTGGTGCTGGTGTGGCCGGCGATGCGCGGCAGCAGTGTCTGGATCGGCTGGCTGCCGTTGTGGCTGCTGGGCATGCCGCTGAGCGCATGGTGGGCGCTGTACCGGTTCCGCCTGCCGGCGGCATGGCGCATGCGGCCACGGGCGGCGGGCAACCGGCAACGGCCGCAGGCCCGGCGCCTGCGCCGTCCGCGCCGCGGTACGGCGGTGCGGGCGGCCTGACCTTCGACAGGGGAAGGCGGCACCGGCGCTGTGCTAGCGTTCGCGGCTTATGACCGCATGGAGCCATCATGTCCCGATTCACTTCCGCCTGCCTCGCCGCGGGTTTGATTTCCGCAAGCCTGTCCGGGGCCGTCATGGCCGCTGACGCCGACCAGGACAAGTACGCCTGGCTGGAGGACGTCACCGGCGACAAGCCGCTGGCCTGGGTGAAGGAACAGAACGCCAAGGCCGAGGCCCGGCTGGCGCAGAGCCCGCAGTTCAAGCAGATGGAAGCCGGCATCCGCCAGGTGCTGGATTCGGACGCCAAGATCCCCGGCGTCGAGAAGATCGGCGACTACTACTACAACTTCTGGAAGGACAAGCAGCACGAGCGCGGCGTCTGGCGCCGCACCACGCTGGTGGAGTACCGCAAGGCCGAGCCGCTGTGGGAAACCGTGCTGGACCTGGACGCGCTGAACAAGGCCGAGGGCGAGAACTGGGTGTGGCACGGCGCCAACTGCCTGCGCCCGGAATACACCCGCTGCCTGATCGCGCTGTCGCGCGGCGGCGCCGATGCCGACGTCACCCGCGAATTCGACATCGCGAAGAAGGACTGGATCAAGGACGGCTTCTTCCGTCCGGAAGCCAAGGGCGGCCTGGGCTGGATCGACCGCGACAACGTGTTCGTCTATACCGATTTCGGCGATGGCACGATGACCACCTCCGGCTATCCGCGCGTGGTCAAGCGCTGGAAGCGCGGCACGCCGATGTCCGCGGCCACCCCGGTGTACGAGGGCACGCCGGAGGACATGTACATCGCGGCGATGCATGACGACACGCCGGGCTTCGAGCACGACTTCGTCAGCCGCACCATCGCCTTCTACAACAACGAATTGTTCCTGATCGGCGCCGATGGCGCGTTGACGAAGATCGACGCGCCGAACTCGGCCGAGAAGGCCGTGCGCCGCCAATGGCTGACCCTGGAACTGCGCGAGCCGTGGACCGTGGGCGGCAGGACCTATGCCGCCGGCTCGCTGCTGGCGACGAAGTTCGACGACTTCATGGCCGGCAAGCGCGAGTTCGACGTGCTGTTCGCGCCGACCGACACCACCTCGCTGGCCGGCGCGGTGTGGACGAAGAACCATGTCGTGCTGAACGTGCTGGACGACGTCAAGAACCGCCTGCAGGTGCTGACGCACGGTGCCGATGGCTGGACCCGCAGCGACTTCACCGGCGCCCCGGCGTTCGGCACCATCGGTGTCGGCGCAGTGGACCCGGACGAAAGCGACGCGGTGTGGATGACCGTCACCGACTACCTGACCCCGACCACGCTGGCCCTGGCGCAGATCGGCCAGCAGCCGGAAGTGCTCAAGACCATGCCGGCGTTCTTCGATGCCAGCGGCAAGGTGATCGAGCAGCACTTCGCCACCAGCAAGGACGGCACCCGCGTGCCGTACTTCGTGGTGCACGACAAGGCGATGAAGCTGGACGGTTCCAACCCGACACTGCTGTATGGCTACGGCGGCTTCGAGATCTCGCTGACCCCGTCCTACTCCGGCGGCATGGGCCGTGCGTGGCTGGACAAGGGCGGCGTGTACGTCGTGGCCAACATCCGCGGCGGCGGCGAGTACGGCCCGCGCTGGCACCAGGCGGCGCTGAAGCAGAACCGCCACAAGGCCTACGAGGACATGGCGGCGGTGGCGCAGGACCTGGTCAGCCGCCGGATCACCTCGGCCAGGCACCTGGGCGTGCAGGGCGGCAGCAACGGCGGCCTGCTCACCGGCAACATGCTCACCCAGTACCCGGAGCTGTTCGGTGCGGTGGTGGTGCAGGTGCCGCTGCTGGACATGAAGCGCTACAGCCACCTGCTGGCCGGCGCCTCGTGGATGGCCGAGTACGGCAACCCGGACACGGCCGACTGGGAGTTCATCAAGACCTTCTCGCCGTACCACCTGTTCGACGCGAAGAAGAACTACCCGCCGGTGCTGTTCACCACCTCCACCCGCGACGACCGCGTGCATCCGGGCCATGCCCGCAAGATGGCGGCCAAGATGATCGACGCCGGCAAGAACGTGACCTACTACGAGAACATCGAAGGCGGCCACGGCGGCGCGGCGAACAATGCGCAGGCCGCACACATGTCGGCGCTGGCCTACAGCTTCCTGTGGGAGCAGCTCAGCAGGAAGTGACAGCAACAGGATGCAGGCGACAACGCCGCCGCAAGGCGGCGTTGTCATTTGGAGGGAGAAAATCTCCTCACTCCGGAAAAACTGCAGGCACTACCAGGATGTATCTGGAGGAAAGCCCCCCGAGTCAGGGGGCGCGCGGAAGGCGCGGGGTGCGGCAAGCGAAAGACGGGGCCCGCGGTTTGCAGCGCGAATCGTGGGGTGTCAGCGCGAAGCGATGACCTGTCCCCAGCTCTCCAGCCCACGCCCGATCCGCGCCACCGCTTCCTGCAGCCGCGCCACCTCCTGCGTATAGGCGATGCGCACGTGCTGGCCTGCGCGGTGATGGCCGAAGTCCAGCCCGGGCGTGAACGCCACGTGCTCGGTTTCCAGGAAATGCGCACAGAACGCCTGCGCGTCGTCGGTGAATGCGCTCACGTCGCAGTACAGGTAGAACGCGCCCTGCGGTTCGACGTCGATGCGGAACCCCAGTGCGCGCAGCGCCGGCAGCAGGTAGTCGCGGCGCTGGCGGAACTGCTCGCGGCGCTGCTCGAAGACCGCGATGGTCTCCGGCTCGAAGCAGGCCAGCGCCGCGTGCTGGGCCATCGACGGCGCGCTGATGTACAGGTTCTGCGCCAGCTTCTCCAGTTCGGGAACCGCGCGCTGCGGCGCCACCAGCCAGCCCAGCCGCCAGCCGGTCATGCCGAAGTACTTGGAGAAGCTGTTCAGCACGAATGCCTCGTCGTCCACTTCCAGCACGCTGGGCGCGTCGAAGCCATAGGTCAGGCCGTGGTAGATCTCGTCCACCACCAGGTGCCCGCCGCGCGCTTTCAGCGCGGCCGACAGGGCGGCCAGCTGCGCGGCATCGAGCGTGGTGCCGGTGGGGTTGGCGGGCGAGGCGACCAGCGCGCCGACGCTGGCGGCGTTCCAGTGCCGCTCGACCAGCTCCGGGGTGAGCTGGTAGCCGCTGTCCGGGCCGACCGGGACCAGTTGCGCGGCGCCTTCCACCAGCCGCAGGAAATGGCGGTTGCAGGGATAGCCGGGATCGGCCAGCAGCCAGTGCCGGCCGGGGTCGACCAGCAGGCTGGAGGCCAGCAGCAGGGCGCCCGAGCCGCCGGGCGTGACCAGGATGCGCTCGGGGTCGATGTCCAGCCGATGGCGGCTGCGATAGAAGCCGGCGATGGCCTGGCGCAGCGCCGGCAGCCCGCGCGCGGCGGTGTAGCGGGTATGGCCGGCGGCCAGCGCGGCCTGGCCGGCGCGCACGATGGGCTCGGCGGTGGTGAAATCGGGCTCGCCGATCTCCAGGTGGATCACATCGAAGCCGGCCTGTTCCAGCGCGTTGGCGCGCGCCAGCAGCGACATGACGTGGAACGGGGCGATTTCGTGGCTGCGCCGGCTGTAGCTGGACGGGGTGGGGGTGGGGGCGTTCATCGCCGACATCATAGGCCGCCCGCCACAGTCGGGTGGCCTGCGCTCCCATGGCACACTGTCGGCCATCGCCCGGGCGGCAGCGTGTCGTCCACGGAGCCCGTGCCATGAAACCCGCCCTTTGCCTGTTGGTCGCAAGCCTGATGATGAATACCGCCGTCGCCGTCGCCGTCGCCGTCGCCGCCCCGCCCGTTCCGCCCGATGCCGAAAAGCGTCCCCACCCAGTCAAGGCGCCGTTCGGCGCGGTCCGCCAGGACGAGTACTACTGGCTGCGCGACGACGAGCGCAAGGACCCGGCGATGCTGGCCTACCTCACTGCCGAGAACGCCTACACCGACGCGCTGATGGCGCCGCTCAAACCGCTGGAGGAGACGCTCTACGCCGAGATCGTCGGCCGCATCAAGCAGGACGACGCCAGCGTGCCGTACCGCGAGCGCGGCTACTGGTACTACACCCGCTACGAGACCGGCAGGGACTACCCGGTGCACGCCCGCCGCAAGGGCGACATGCAGGCGCCTGAGGAAGTGCTGCTGGACCTGAACGCCATGGCCGAGGGCAAGGGCTATTTCGCCGTCGACGACATGGAAGTGAGCCAGGACAACCGCCTGCTGGCCTGGGCCGAGGATGACGTCGGCCGCCGCCAGTACGCGATCCGCTTCAAGGACCTCGCCACCGGTGAACTGCTGCCTGACGTGATCCAGGGCGTGTCGGCGAACGTGGTGTGGGCCGACGACAACCGCACCCTGTTCTACGTCGAGAACGACCCGGAGACCCTGCTCACCGTGCGGGTGAAGAAGCACGTGCTGGGCACGCCGGCCAGCAGCGATGCGCTGGTCTACGAGGAAGACGACGACAGCTTCTACATGGGCGTGGGCCGCACCCGCGACGACCGCTACATCACCATCGGCGTGGACAGCACCGTGTCCTCGGAACTGCGCTATGCGCCGGCCGCCGACCCGGCCGTGTTCACCGTGCTGGCGCCGCGCGCGCGCGACGTGGAATACGACGCCGACCATTTCGACGGCCGCTGGGTGATCCGCACCAATGCCGATGGCGCGACCAACTTCAAGCTGGTCACCGCGGCGGACGGCGCCACCGCGCGCGCGCAGTGGCAGGACTGGGTGAAGCACGATCCGCAGGTGCTGGTGGAAGGCTTCGAGCTGTTCGACGGCTATACCGCCATCGCCGAACGCGCCGAGGCGCTGGAGCGCGTGCGCCTGCTGTTCGCCGACGGCCGCAGCGAACTGGTCAAGGCCGACGAACCGGCGTATTCGATGGGCCTGTCGGTCAACGCCGAGCCGGAGACCGACTGGCTGCGCTACAGCTACACCTCGCTGACCACGCCGGCCACCACCTACGAGCTCAACGTGAAGACCGGCGAGCGCCGCCAGCTCAAGCAGCAGCCGGTGATCGGCTACGACCCGTCGCTGTACCAGACCGAGCGCGTGTGGGTGGCGGCGCGCGACGGCGCGAAGGTGCCGGTGTCGCTGGTCTATAAAAAGGGTTTCAAGAAGGACGGCAGCGCCGCGCTGTACCAGTACGCCTACGGCAGCTATGGCATGTCGATGGATCCGTACTTCAACCAGAGCGTGGTCAGCCTGCTCGACCGCGGCATGGTCTACGCCATCGCCCACATCCGCGGCGGCGAGGAGATGGGCCGCCACTGGTACGAGGACGGCAAGCTGCTGCACAAGCAGAACACCTTCAACGACTTCATCGACGTCACCCGCGCGCTGGTGGCGCAGGGCTGGGCGGCGAAGGACCGCGTGGCCGCGTCCGGCGGCAGCGCCGGCGGCCTGCTGATGGGCGCGGTCGCCAACCAGGCGCCGGGCGATTACCGGGTGATGGTGGCGCAGGTACCGTTCGTGGACGTGGTCACCACCATGCTCGACGCCAGCATCCCGCTGACCACCAACGAGTACGACGAATGGGGCAACCCGGAGCAGAAGCCGTACTACGACTACATGCTCGGCTATTCGCCGTACGACAACGTGCGCGCGCAGGCCTATCCGGCACTGTTCGTCGGCACCGGCCTGTGGGATTCGCAGGTGCAGTACTGGGAGCCGGCCAAGTGGGTGGCGCGCCTGCGCGACGTCAACACCGGCACGCATCCCATCGTGTTCCGCACCAACATGGAGGCCGGCCACGGCGGCAAGTCCGGCCGTTTCCAGCGCTACCACGAGCTGGCCGAGTCCTACGCGTTCGTGCTGTCGCAGCTGGACGTGGCGCACTGACGGCGCCCGCGCCCATGCCGGAACCGTCAACGCCCCCGGAGCCACGCCCGGTGCGCCTGCGCTGGGCCTGGTGGCTGCTGGCCTACGCCAGCCTCGGCGTGGGCATCGTCGGCATCTTCGTGCCGGGGCTGCCGACCACCGTGTTCGTGTTGATCTCGGCCTGGGCCGCCTCGCGCGGCTCCGAGCGCCTGCACCGCTGGCTGCTGACCCACCCACGCTTCGGCAAGGCCATCGCCGACTGGCAGGCGCACGGCGCGGTCAGCCGCAAGGGCAAGTGGATGGCCACCGCGACCATGCTGGCCTGCGCGCTGATCATGCTCTGGTGCGTACCGCTGGCCTGGGTGAAATGGTTCTCGATCGGCAGCATGGCCTGCGTCTGCACCTGGCTGTGGACACGCCCGCTGCCGCCGCAGGCGTGATGCCGGCCACTGGCGGGGAGTGTTGATGAATCGCCGGCATGGCCGAGGCCGCCAGCCGCGGCCGGCCCTGCATGCCAGTGGCTATACTCGGGCCATGAACAAGACGTCCCGTTCCCTGATGCTCGTTGCAGCCGCAAGCGCGCTGCTGGTCCTCACCGCCTGCGGCAACAAGGGGCCGCTGGTGATGCCGCAGAAGCCGGTACCGGTGGAAGAGCAGGAAGTGAAGCCGGCCGACGCGCCGCCCGCCGGCCAATCCGGAGCCGGCAATCAGACACAGGACCAGAAGGCCGACGGCCACGATCATGAATAGGCCGGCGGCACCGCGCCTGCGTTTCACCAAGATGCATGGCGCCGGCAACGATTTCGTGGTGCTGGACCTGCGCGACGGTACGCCGCCGCCGGATGTGGACCTGGCCGCGCGCATCGCCGACCGGCATCGCGGCGTCGGCTGCGACCAGATCCTGACCATCGAGCCGCCGCGCGATGCCGCTTCGGTGGCGTCCTATCGCATCTGGAACTCCGACGGCTCCACCTCGCAGCAGTGCGGCAACGGCGCGCGCTGCGTGGCCGCCTGGCTGGTGCGCGACGGCGCGGCGCAGGGCGATGAATTCCTGATCGACAGCCCGCTGCGCACGCATGCGGTGCGCCGGCTGGACGGCGGGCATTACGCCGTGGCGATGGGGCAGCCGGAATTCGAACCGGCGCAGATCCCGCTGATCGGTTTCCCGCGCGCCCGCGACGAGTACGTGGTGCCGCTGCAGGGCGAGAACGTTCGCTTCGGTGCGGTATCGATGGGCAACCCGCACGCGGTGCTGGAGGTCGGCCTGATCGACGCGGCGCCGGTGGAGCGGATGGGGCCGCTGCTGCAGCAGCACGCTTCGTTCCCGGAGTCGGTGAACGTCGGTTTCGCCCAGGTGCTGGACAATGGCCACCTGCGCCTGCGCGTGTTCGAGCGTGGCGTCGGCGAAACCCTGGCCTGCGGCAGCGGCGCCTGCGCCGCGGCGGTGGTGCTGATGCAGCGCGGCCGGCTGGCGCGCGACGCGGTGGTGTCGCTGCCCGGCGGCGACCTGCGCATCCAATGGCCGGCCGACGACGCGCAGATCGTGATGTCCGGCCCGGCGGCCTTCGTATTCGATGGAGAGTGGATGGGATGAACGACACCCTGGAGAAAATCGGCGCCCATGAAGTCGCGGCCTGGCTGCGGCGCCATCCCGGCTTCCTCAAGCAGTTCCCCGACCTGGCGCTGACCCTGGTGGTGCCGCGCGACGACGGCCCGACCGCGTCGCTGGCCAGCTACCAGCTGGAAGTGCTGCGCGACAAGAACCGCGAGCTGTCGCGGCGGCTGGCCGACCTGGGCGTCAACGCGCAGGTCAACGAGCGCCTGGCGGTCCGCACCCACCAGCTGACCCTGGCATTGATGCGCCAGACCAGCGCCGCCGACACGCTGCGGGCGATGGCCGCCTCGCTGGAAGAGGATTTCGCCGGCGACCTGGTGCGCATCGTCAGCCTGCAGCCGGTGCCGGAGCTGGAACAGGCGCCGTGGCTGCAGGTCATCGCTTCCGGCGATGCGCGGCTGGCGCCGTTCCACGATTGCCTGCAGGACGGCGAGCCGATCTGCGGCCGCCTGCAGCCGGAGAAGAACGAGGTGCTGTACGCCGAGCGTGTCGGCGAGGTGCTGTCCACCGCGCTGTTGCCGCTGCCGGGCGTCGGCCTGATCGCGGTCGGCAGCCACGATCCGAACCGCTTCTATCCCGGGATGGGCACGCTGTTCCTGCGCATGATGGGCGAGTCGCTGGTGGTGGCGCTGCAGCGCTTCCGCGGCGGCTGAGGCGGAAGCGGCGATGGACGCCGTCGAAGCGTTTCTTTCCTACCTGCAGGTCGAGCGGCGCATGTCGGCGCATACGCTCGACGCCTACCGGCGCGACCTCACCGCGCTGGCGCAGTGGTGCGACGCGCAGGGCGCCGGCGCACCACAGGCGCTGGCGACCGACCAGTTGCGCGAGTTCATCGCCGCCGGGCACAGGCGCGGCTTGTCGCCGCGCAGCCTGCAGCGGCGCCTGTCGGCGATCCGCAGCTTCTATGCCTGGTTGTTGAAGAACGGCGCGATCGACAGCAGCCCGGCGGCCGGACTGCGCGCGCCGAAGGCGCCGCGCAAGCTGCCGCAGGTGCTCGATGCCGACGAAGCGGTGCAACTGGTCGAACTGCCGACCGATGCGCCGCTGGGCCTGCGCGACCGCGCGCTGCTGGAACTGTTCTATTCCTCCGGCCTGCGCCTGAGCGAGCTGTGCGCGCTGCGCTGGCGCGATCTCGACCTGGCCAGCGCGATGGTGCTGGTGCGCGGCAAGGGCAACCGCGAGCGCACCGTGCCAGTCGGCTCGCACGCCATGGCGGCGTTGCAGGCGTGGCGCAAGGACAGCGGTGGCGGCACCGACAAGCCGGTGTTCCCGGGGCGCGGCGGCGGCGCGATCAGCCAGCGCGCGGTGCAGATCCGCATCCGGCAGCTGGCGCAGCGGCAGGGGCTGTTCAAGCACGTGCACCCGCACATGCTGCGGCACAGTTTCGCCAGCCACATCCTGGAATCCTCCGGCGACCTGCGCGGCGTGCAGGAACTGCTCGGCCACGCCGACATCGCCACCACCCAGATCTACACGCACCTGGATTTCCAGCACCTGGCCAAGGTCTACGACGCCGCGCACCCGCGCGCGAAACGGCGCAGCCCCGCCGAGCCGGACTGAGTCCCGGCGTTTCCGCAAGCGCGGGAGCAGGCAATGCGATGTCCGGATATGGCCGGCGGGCGTGCCATGCGGGCGGCATCCTGCGGGCGTCTCCCCATCAACCACTACGCCATGGCCGACTTCCTGCTTTCCGGCATCGATCCTGCGCCGCTGCAGCCCCTGTTCGATCTCGACGATGCCGGACTGGCCGCGCATGGCGCGGTGCGCCGCATCGCCGACAGTGCACGCGGCTTCCCGTGCCGGGTCAGCCTGTGCAACGCCGCCGTCGGTGAGGAACTGCTGCTGTTGCCCTACTGGCACCAGCCGGCGGCCTCGCCTTACCGCGCCAGCGGGCCGGTCTTCATCCGCCGCGGCGCGGTACCGGCGCGGCTGGCGGCCAACGAGCTGCCGCCGTATGTCGCGCAGCGGCTGGCTTCCGTGCGCGCCTACGACCACGGCGACTGCATCGTGGCCGCCGAGGTGGTGGAGGGCGGACAGGCCGGCAGCTGGCTGCGCGCGCAGCTGGACGATCCGCGCGTTGCCTACGTGCACCTGCACAGCGCCCGGCATGGCTGCTATCTCTGCCGCGCCGACCGGGTGGGGTGATGCGCGTTGGCGATGCCGCATGGCTGGCATCGGTCGGGTGGATCAGGCACCGAAATAAAACATCCCTTTGGCCAGCAGCACGATGCCGAGCATGTGGCAGAACACGCTGACGTGGATGCGCTGGAAGCGGCGGGCGATGCGTTCGCCATGGCCGCGCGTGCGCATCGCCACGATGAAATGACCGAGCACGCTCAACGCCAGCGCGATCTTGAGCGCCAGCATCAGCGCGAAGCTGCTGGCCAGCGGCTGCGCCAGCGCCGCGCGGTAATGCCAGGCCATGCCCAGACCGCTGGCATACAGCAGCGCCAGCACCCACGGCATCAGCCGGCGCGCACGCTGGGCGACCGCCGATTCGACGCGCCGCTTCACTCCAGCCGGTACGCGCTCCAGCGCGCTGCCGAGGATCAACACCTCGAAGAACACCGCGCCGACGAACATCACGGCGGCGAACAGGTGGGCGATGAGCAGCAGCGGGTAGGGAAGCACGGGGTTCCTCGCGTGGCCGGGCCACGCCGCCATGATCGGCCTGCCGGCCCGGCCGCTGCTTGACCTGAATCAAGCCGCGGCAGCTTCGCCGGGGATGCTTGAACCGCCCGGCGCTGCCCCCATTGTTGCCGGGACACCCCGGAGGCCTCCCAATGGATCCCAGCCAGAACCCGAATGTTTTCCATGCCACCACCATCTGCTGCGTACGTCGCGGCGAACACGTGGCGATCGCCGGCGACGGCCAGGTCACGCTGGGCCACACGGTGATGAAGGGCAATGCGCGCAAGGTGCGCCGGCTCGGTCGCGACGGCCAGGTGCTGGCCGGTTTCGCCGGCGCGGCGGCCGATGCCTTCACCCTGTTCGAACTGTTCGAGGCCAAGCTCGAGAAGCACGGCCAGCTGACCCGCGCGGCGGTGGAACTGGCCAAGGACTGGCGCACCGACCGCCGCTACGGAAAGCTCGAGGCGCTGCTGGCCGTGGCCGACAGGGAAACCTCGCTGATCATCAGCGGCACCGGCGACGTGATCGAGCCGGAGGACGGCATCATCGCGATCGGCTCCGGCGGTTCCTACGCGCTGAGCGCCGCGCGCGCGCTGCTCAAGCACACCGATCTGGATGCGCGTGGCGTGGCCACCGAGGCGATCAACATCGCCGGCGGCATCTGCATCTATACCAACACCAACGTGGTGGTGGAGGAGCTTTGAGGAACGAGTGAACAGGAACGAGGAGCGAGTGGCGATGCCGCCGCGTTCCCGCTCCTTGCTTCTACTCGTTTCTCGTTCCTCTCCCCTCGTTCCTGCCCTCCAGGTACCGCCATGAACCACAAGATCGAAGTCTCCTCCGCCACCATGACCCCGCGCGAGATCGTGCAGGAACTGGACCGGCACATCGTCGGCCAGCACGACGCCAAGCGCGCGGTCGCCATCGCCCTGCGCAACCGCTGGCGCCGCATGCAGCTGCCGGCCGAACTGCGCAACGAGGTGATGCCCAAGAACATCCTGATGATCGGCCCCACCGGCGTCGGCAAGACCGAGATCGCGCGCCGCCTGGCCACGCTGGCCAACGCGCCGTTCGTGAAGGTCGAGGCCACGCGTTTCACCGAGGTCGGTTACGTCGGCAAGGACGTGGAGCAGATCGTCCGCGACCTGGCCGACACCGCGGTCAAGCTGTACCGCGAACAGGCCAAGGTGCGCGTGCGCACCCAGGCCGAGGAGAAGGCCGAGGACCGCATCCTCGATGCGCTGCTGCCGCGCCGCAGCGTCGGCATCGGTTTCGACGCCGATGCCGCGCGCAACGAGCCGTCGGCGCAGGACAATGAAACCCGCATCAAGTTCCGGCGCATGCTGCGCAACGGCGAACTGGACGAACGCGAGATCGAGCTGGAAGTGGCGGCCAACGTCAGCATGGACATCATGACCCCGCCGGGCATGGAGGAAATGGGCCAGCAGCTGCGTTCGATGTTCGCCAATCTCGGCAGCGGCAAGTCGAACAAGCGCACGCTGACGATCAAGGCCGCGCGCCCGCTGCTGGTGGAAGAGGAGGCCGGCAAGCTGGTCAACGAGGACGACATCCGCAGCGCCGCGATCGAGGCCTGCGAGCAGCACGGCATCGTGTTCATCGACGAGATCGACAAGGTCGCCAAGCGCGGCGATTCCAACTCATCTGGTGGCGATGTCTCGCGCGAAGGCGTGCAGCGCGACCTGCTGCCGCTGGTGGAGGGCTCCAACGTGTCCACCAAGTACGGCACGGTCAAGACCGACCACATCCTGTTCATCGCCTCCGGCGCGTTCCACCTGGCCAAGCCCAGCGACCTGATTCCGGAACTGCAGGGCCGCTTCCCGATCCGCGTGGAACTGGGCGCGCTGAGCAAGGACGACTTCGTGCGCATCCTCACCGAGCCCAAGGCGGCGCTGACCAAGCAGTACGAGGCGTTGCTGGCCACCGAAGGCGTCAAGGTGAGCTTCACCGCCGATGCCATCGACCGGCTGGCCGAGATCGCCTTCCAGGTCAACGAGCGCCAGGAGAACATCGGCGCCCGGCGCCTGCATACGGTGCTGGAGCGGCTGCTGGACACGCTCAGCTACGAGGCCCCGGACCGCGACGGCGAGACCCTCGCCATCGACACCGCGTATGTCGACGGCCACCTGGGCGAGCTGGTGCAGGATCCGGACCTGAGCCGCTACATCCTGTAAACGGACCGCATCGACGGAAACGGCGCCCTCGGGCGCCGTTGTTGTTCATGCCGGTGTCGTCAGGCGCGCTCGGCGGCCGGGTACAGTTCGGCGTTCTCGCGTTGCAGGCGTTCGAACAGCGCCCGCAGCACGGTATTGGCGTCGCGGCGGAATCCTTCCGGATCGGCGGCCAGCCGCGCCGGTACCCGCCATTGCCTGACGAAGCCGGCGAACGCTTCGGCCAGCCCCTGCATTTCGATCCGGTAGCGTTCGCTCATCGCCGCCAGGTCCGCCTTGCCGCAGCGCGCCAGGGTCGGGTAGAGCACCTGGTCTTCGGCTGCCAGGTGGAACTTGATGTGGCTGGCGGTGCCGGTGATCAGCTGGCCGATTTCCTCGGCATGCTCGCGCACGCCTGCGCGCGCCAAAGCCCGCAGCGCGTCGATCTGTTCCAGGATCCGCGCGTGGTCGTGGTGGTATCGCTGTATGTCCATGGCCTGTCTGTCTGCCTCTCTCCCGGCCCCATGCCGGTCGCGCCGTGCAGCGGCCCGGGCGTCGCGAACTTGAGCCGGCATGCGCGCGGCATGCAGCGGGCAGTCATCAAGGTGCAGGAGGCGGCGCTTTATCGGCCCGTGAACCGCGGCCCGGACTGGGCTCGTGGCGGCGATGCCGGGTCAGGCGTCCCAGCCGGCGCTGTCGGCCTCGTCCGGGAACACGCCCGGCTGGAAGACTTCCTCGCGGACATAGGCCTGCAGCACCACGTCCATCACCATCAGGCCGTCGCGTTCCAGGTCGTACTCCTCCGGCTGGGCCATGGCGTTGTACAGCGCGCCGGTCAGGCTGATGTGCAGCATGCGGCTGGCGGTGGCGGCGTCGACGCCGGCGCGGAGCTGGCCCAGGTCGCGCGCCCGCTCCAGCGCGCGGGTGACCATGTCCAGTTCCTCCTGCGAGTTCTGGCGCTGCATGGACTGGATGCTCTGGCTCTCGCTGGACTGTTCGCAGCGCAGCAGGATCTCCATCAGGCTGCGCTGGCGCGGATCGCCGGCCAGTTCGGCCAGCGAGACGCGGATGACGGCGCGCAGGTCCTGGACCGGCGTCTGCCGCTGCGGCGCGTAGGTGCGCTGCAGGCGCTGCACGAAGGGCATGCGGTCGCGCTCGATCATCGCTTCCAGCACTTCGGTCTTGTTCTTGAAGTGCCAGTACACCGCGCCGCGGGTATAGCCGGCGCGCGCGGCGATCATCGCCAGCGTGGTGGCGACCACGCCGTGTTCGTGGAAGCAGGCCACTGCCGCGTCGAGGATGCCCTCGCGGGTGGCCTGCGCGTCTTCTTTGCTCTTGCGTGCCATTGCGCTGCCGTTGTGCACAGCCCATGTGAAACATGTCTGAATTCTAGCAATTTACAAACAGACATGCATGTATGTATCCTTTCGCGCTCTTTTCCCGTCATCCGATCGCGGTAATGTGCGTGGGTTTTCCGCGCGCGCCGCTGCTGGCCGCCTGCTCCCGCCGGAGCGGAGCCGGCCAGGTCGCATGGCTTCTCCCTCTCTGCGAGTCTTCCCGCCATGAGCCGATCGATTCTCCGCCCTGTCCTCCTGTCGTTGCTGGTCGCCGGTGCCCTGGCCGCCTGCGGGGGGCAGCCGCCGCAGCAGGCCGGCGGCCCCGGGCAGGTCACCGTGGTCACCCTCAAGGCCGAGCCGGTCACCCTGACCCGCGAACTGGCCGGTCGCGCCACCGGCTACCAGGTGGCCGAGGTGCGCCCGCAGGTCAACGGCATCGTCGCCGAACGCCTGTTCACCGAAGGCAGCCTGGTCAAGCAGGGCCAGCCGCTGTACCAGCTCGATGACGCCGCCTACCGCGCCCAGGCCAACAGCGCCCGCGCGCAGCTGGCCCGCGCCGAGGCCAGCGCCAGCGCCGCGCGCCTGGCCGCGCGCCGAAGCAGCGAACTGGTCAAGAGCCGGGTCATCAGCGTGCAGGACGACGAGAACGCGCAGGCCCTGTGGAAGCAGGCCGAGGCCGACGTCGGCGCCGCCCGCGCGACGCTGGACGCGGCCAACGTGACCCTGGGCTACGCCCGCATCACCGCGCCGATCAGCGGCCAGATCGGCAAGTCCACGGTCACCCAGGGCGCGCTGGTCAGCGCCGGCCAGGCCGATGCGCTGGCCACGATCAACCAGCTCGACCCGATCTACATCGACGTCAGCCAGTCCTCGGCCGAACTGCTGCAGCTGCGCCGCGAACTGGCCGCCGGCCGCCTGCAGGGCGCGTCCGAACTACCGGTGGACATCGTGCTGGAAGACGGCAGCCGCTACGCGCACAAGGGCACCCTGGAATTCTCCGAGGTCAGCGTCGACCCGGGCACCGGCAGCTATGGCCTGCGCGTGCGCGTGGAGAACCCCGACCAGGTGCTGATGCCGGGCATGTTCGTGCGCGCGGTACTGGGCAGCGGCGTGCGCCAGGATGCGCTGCTGGTGCCGATGCAGGGCATCGCCCGCGATCCCAGGGGCAACACCAGCGCGATGGTGGTCGACGGCGAAGGCAAGGTCGCGCTGCGTCCGGTCACCGTCAGCCGCGCCATCGGCGACAAGTGGCTGGTCGAGGACGGCCTGAAGGCCGGCGACAAGGTCATCGTCGAGGGCCTGCAGAAGATCGGCCCGGGCATGCCGGTGCAGGCCACCGAGAAGGGCGCCGAAGCCGCCAAACCCGCCGCGCCGGCCGCGCCGGCCGCCAAGCAGTAAGCGGAGACATCCATGGCTCGCTTCTTCATTGATCGACCCATCTTCGCGTGGGTCATCGCCATCATCATCATGCTCGCCGGCGCGCTGGCGATGCTCAAGCTGCCGATCTCGATGTACCCGGAGGTCGCGCCGCCCGCGGTATCGATCTCGGCCAACTATCCGGGCGCTTCGGCCAAGGTGGTCGAGGACTCGGTGACGCAGATCATCGAGCAGAACATGAAAGGCCTGGACGGGCTGATCTACTTCTCGTCCAACAGCTCCTCCAACGGCCAGGCCAGCATCACCCTGACCTTCGAGAGCGGCACCAACCCGGACATCGCCCAGGTGCAGGTGCAGAACAAGCTGCAGCTGGCCATGCCGCTGCTGCCGCAGGAAGTGCAGCGCCAGGGCATCAACGTCGCCAAGTCCAGCTCGGGCTTCCTCAACGTCGTCGGCTTCGTGTCCGAGGACGGCAGCATGGACGAGCACGACATCTCCGACTACGTCGGCTCCAACGTCCTGGACCCGCTCAGCCGCGTGCCGGGCGTGGGCTCGATCCAGGTGTTCGGCGGCAAGTACGCCATGCGCATCTGGCTGGACCCGAACAAGCTGCAGACCTACCGGGTCTCGGTGGACGAAGTGACCGCGGCGGTGCGCGCGCAGAACGCGCAGGTGGCCGTGGGCCAGCTGGGCGGTGCGCCGGCGGTGAAGGGCCAGCAGCTCAACGCCACCATCAACGCACAGGACCGCCTGCAGACCCCGCAGCAGTTCCGCGACATCGTGCTGCGCACCGAGGCCGACGGCTCGACGCTGAAGCTGGGCGACATCGCGCGCGTGGAGCTGGGTGCGGAAACCTACGACTTCGTGACCCGCTACAACGGCAAGCCCGCTTCGGGCCTGGCCGTCACCCTGGCCACCGGCGCCAACGCGCTGGATACCTCCGAGGGCGTGCGCAAGACCCTGGACGAGCTGGCGGCCAACTTCCCGCGCGGCCTGAAGGCGGTGATCCCGTACGACACCACGCCGTTCGTGAAGGTGTCGATCAAGGGCGTGGTCAAGACCCTGCTCGAGGCGATCGTGCTGGTGTTCCTGGTGATGTACCTGTTCCTGCAGAACTTCCGCGCCACGCTGATCCCGACGATCGCGGTGCCGGTGGTGCTGCTGGGCACGTTCGGCATCCTCGCCGCGCTGGGCTTCTCGATCAACATGCTGACCATGTTCGCCATGGTGCTGGCGATCGGCCTGCTGGTGGACGACGCCATCGTGGTGGTGGAAAACGTCGAGCGCATCATGTCCGAGGAAGGACTGTCGCCGCTGGAAGCCACGCGCAAGTCGATGGGCCAGATCACCGGCGCGCTGGTCGGCATCGGCCTGGTGCTGTCGGCGGTGTTCGTGCCGATGGCCTTCATGAGCGGCTCCACCGGCGTGATCTACCGCCAGTTCTCGGCGACCATCGTCTCGGCGATGGCGCTGTCGGTGCTGGTGGCGATCGTGCTGACCCCGGCGCTGTGCGCGACCATGCTCAAGCCGCTGAAGAAGGGCGAGCACCACGTCGCCCACCGCGGCCTGGCCGGACGCTTCTTCAACGGCTTCAACAACGGCTTCGACCGCACCAGCGGCAGCTACCAGCGCGGCGTGCGCGGCATCCTGGCGCGGCCGTGGCGGTTCATGGCGGTGTTCCTGGCGCTGGCGGTCGCGATGGGCCTGCTGTTCGTGCGCCTGCCCAGTTCGTTCCTGCCCAACGAGGACCAGGGCATCCTGATGGCACTGGTGCAGGCGCCGGTGGGCGCCACCCAGGAACGCACCCTGGAGTCGATCTACAAGCTGGAAGACCACTTCCTGCAGAACGAGAAGGACGCCGTGGAATCGGTGTTCTCGGTGCAGGGCTTCAGCTTCTCCGGCATGGGCCAGAACTCGGGCATGGCCTTCGTCAAGCTCAAGGACTGGAAGGACCGCGGCGCCAAGGACGGGGTGGGGCCGATCACCGGCCGCGCGATGGCCGCGCTGGGGCAGATCAAGGACGCCTTCATCTTCGCCTTCCCGCCGCCGGCGATGCCGGAGCTGGGTACCGCCTCGGGTTACACGTTCTTCCTGAAGGACAACACCGGGCAGGGCCACGATGCGCTGGTCAACGCGCGCAACCAGTTGCTGGGCATGGCGGGCAAGAGCGGCAAGCTGGCCAACGTCCGCCCCAACGGCCTGGACGACACCCCGCAGCTGCGCCTGGACATCGACGTGGCCAAGGCCGGCGCGCACGGGCTGTCGCTGGATGCGATCAACAGCACCCTGGCCACCGCGTGGGGTTCGAGCTATGTCGACGACTTCATCGACCGCGGCCGGGTCAAGCGCGTCTACATGCAGGCCGACGACGGCTTCCGCATGAACCCGGAAGACTTCAACCTGTGGACGGTGAAGAACAGCGCCGGGCAGATGGTGCCGTTCTCGGCCTTCGCCAGCCAGCGCTGGGACTACGGTTCGCCGCGCCTGGAGCGCTACAACGGCGTCTCCGCGCTGGAAATCCAGGGCGAGGCCGCGCCGGGCGTGGCCTCGGGCGATGCGATGCAGGAAGTGGAGAAGCTGGCCCGCCAGCTGCCGCCGGGCTTCAGCATCGAATGGACCGCGGTGTCCTACCAGGAACGCGAGGCCGGCTCGCAGACGCCGCTGCTGTACACGCTGTCGCTGCTGATCGTGTTCCTGTGCCTGGCCGCGCTGTACGAGAGCTGGAGCGTGCCCACCGCGGTGCTGATGGTGGCGCCGCTGGGCATCCTCGGCGCGGTGCTGGCCAACACCATGCGCGGCATGGAGCGCGACGTCTACTTCCAGGTGGCGATGCTGACCACGGTGGGCCTGACCTCGAAGAACGCGATCCTGATCGTCGAGTTCGCCAAGGAGAACCTGGAGAAGGGCGCGGGCGTGATCGAGGCGACGATGCACGCGGTGCGCGACCGCCTGCGGCCGATCGTGATGACCTCGCTGGCGTTCGGCCTGGGCGTGCTGCCGCTGGCCATCGCCTCGGGCGCCGGTTCGGGCGCGCAGCGCGCCATCGGTACCGGCGTGCTGGGCGGCATGATCGCCGGCACCCTGCTGGGCCTGTTCTTCATCCCGCTGTTCTTCGTGGTGGTGCAGCGCCTGTTCAACCGCCGGCGCCTGGCCGGGAACGGGGAATCGCCGCAGGCGTGATGACCGATGCGGGGCCGGCGGCACGCCGGTACCCTCGCTGAAACGACAACGCCGGGGCATGCCCCGGCGTTGTCGTTCCTGTGGCTCGGCGAGTCAGTCGTGATGGACGGCCGCGTCCAGCAGCTGCGCTTCCTCCACCGCGCCCAGCCGCTGCGCGAAGGCGGCCATGCGGTTGCACAGTTCGGCGCGGTGCTCGGGGAATTCGTCGGCCAGTTCGTTCTGGATCTGCTGGTAGGCATCCCAGAAGGCGGCGGAGCGGTGATGGCGGGCATAGTGGGCGCGCAGCCGTTCGCCGGCCTGGCGCAGCGATTGCCGATGGAGTCCATGTACGGGCGAAAGATGCATCGCGTCACCTCGATGGCAGTGCCCCCCTGCACGATCGAGCATAGCCTGTATCGATGACAGGCAGGTGGCGCCGTGACAGCTGGACCGGCCGGGCGAGCGCCGCGTCACGCCCGGATGCGCTACGGCGGGGCTGTCGAGCGCGCATGTCCAGGGCCGCGCAATGGTGCGCGGGGCACGGCCGGAGCCGCCAGGGAGCGCGGCGCAGCCCTTATTCGCCGATGTCCTCGTTCCAGACCTCGGGGTTTTCGGCGATGTAACGGCTCATCATCTCGATGCAGCCGGCATCGTTCAGGTCGATGACCTTGACCCCGTTCTCGCGCAGCCAGTCGATGCCGCCGCCGAAGGTCACCGATTCGCCGACCACGACGGTGCCGATGTTGAACTGGCGCACCAGCCCGGAGCAGTACCAGCACGGCGCCAGGGTGGTGACCATGATGGTGTCGCGGTAGCCGCGCTGGCGGCCGGCCTTGCGGAAAGCGTCGGTTTCGCCGTGGATCGACGGGTCGCCTTCCTGCACCCGGCGGTTGTGGCCGCAGCCGAGCAGGCGGCCGTCGTTGTGGTACAGCGCCGCGCCGATCGGGATGCCGCCCTCGGCCAGGCCCTGGCGGGCTTCGGCGACGGCGGTGTCGAGCAGGGCGCGGTAGTCGGGGGTGGCGATCATGGGGCAGGCATCCGTGGGGTGGCCGGCCATGATAGCGGCCCGTTCCCGGGGGCCGCCGCGCCGCCGGCGCGGGAGTGCGATAATCGGGCGCATGAGCGAATCCCCCTACAAGAGCGGCACCACCCACTTCGGCTTCCGCGACGTGCCGGCCAAGGACAAGCAGAAGCTTGTCGGCCAGGTGTTCACGTCGGTGGCCGACAACTACGACCTGATGAACGACCTGATGAGCCTGGGCATCCATCGGTTGTGGAAGCGCTACTTCGTGGCCACCGCGCAGGTGAAGCCGGGCGATCGCGTGCTCGACCTGGCCGGCGGCACCGGCGACATCGCCGTGCTGCTCAAGGAGCGCATCGGCGATGAAGGCAGCGTGGTGCTGGGCGACATCAACGCCGGCATGCTGTCGGTGGGCCGCGACCGCCTGATCAACCGCGGCCAGGTGTCCGGCTTCGAGTGGGTGCAGCTCAACGCCGAGGCGCTGCCGTTCCCGGACCAGAGTTTCGACCTGGTGACCATTTCCTTCGGCCTGCGCAACGTCACCGACAAGGACGCCGCGCTGCGCGAGATGTACCGCGTGCTCAAGGTCGGCGGCCAGGCGCGGGTGCTGGAGTTCTCCGAGGTCACCGCCGACTGGTTCAAGCCGATCTACGACTTCCACTCGTTCAAGGTGCTGCCGAAGCTGGGCAGGCTGTTCGCCCGCGGCGACGGCGACAGCTACCAGTACCTGGCCGAGAGCATCCGCAAGCATCCGCCGCAGGAAGAGCTCAAGGCGATGATGGGCGAGGCCGGCTTCGGCCGTTGCCACTACAAGAACCTCAGCGCCGGCATCGTCGCCATCCATTCCGGCTACAAGATCTAGGCCAAAAGGCGGGGCGGCGACAGCCGGCTCCCCCCGTCCTTCCCGCCTCCCGCGTTCCTCTCCACCGTTTTCCGCCGCAAAGGTAATCCCATGCGTTCACCCTTCCTGATGCTGCCCCTGGCCGTCGCGCTCGTCGCCGGCTGCGCCAAGGACCCCGCCGCTCCCGTTGCCGATCCCGTCGCCGAGAAGCCCGCCGCCGCCGTGAACACCGTCAGCCGCAGCCACGATGAAAGCTCCTACGCCGAGCCGGACAAGGTCGTCATCAAGGACCTGGCGCTGGACCTGAAGGTCGATTTCGACCAGAAGCAGATCGGCGGCACCGCCACCTACGCGCTGGAATGGAAGGACAAGGGCGCCCAGCAGCTGGTGCTGGACACCCGTGAACTGACCATCGAGAAGGTCGAGGCGCTGGCCGCCGACGGCGCCGCCGCGCCGCTGCAGTTCGAGCTGGCGCCGGCGGACAAGGTGTTCGGCAGCAAGCTGACCATCCAAGCGCCGCAGCAGCCGGCCAGCGTGCGCATCACCTACCACACCGCGCCGACCGCTTCGGGCCTGCAGTGGCTGGATCCGGCCATGACCGAGGGCAAGAAGCTGCCCTTCATGTTCAGCCAGTCGCAGGCCATCCACGCCCGTTCCTGGGTGCCGCTGCAGGACACTCCCAGCGTGCGCTTCACCTACAGCGCGCACGTGGTCTCGCGCCCGGACGTGATGGTGCTGATGAGCGCCGACAACGACCCGAAGGCCGCGCGCGACGGCGACTACACGTTCAAGATGCCGCAGCCGATCCCGTCCTACCTGCTGGCCATCGCGGCCGGTGACCTGGTGTTCGAGCCGATCTCGTCGCGTTCGGGCGTGTGGGCCGAGCCGGCCATGGTCAACAAGGCCGCCAAGGAGTTCGAGGACACCGAGAAGATGATCGGTGCCGCCGAGAAGCTGTACGGCGAATACCGCTGGGGCCGCTACGACATGCTGGTGCTGCCGCCGTCGTTCCCGTTCGGCGGCATGGAGAATCCGCGCCTGACCTTCGCCACCCCGACCGTGATCGTCGGCGACAAGTCGCTGGTCTCGCTGGTCGCCCATGAGCTGGCGCACAGCTGGTCGGGCAACTTGGTGACCAACGCCAGCTGGAAGGACATCTGGCTCAACGAAGGCTTCACCACCTACGTGCAGGCGCGCATCACCGAGGCGCTGTACGGCCAGGAAGCGGCCGAGATGGAGCGCGAGATCGACCAGACCGACCTGCTCAACGAAGTGAAGGACATGAGTCCGGCCGACCAGGCGCTGGCGCTGCCGCCGCTGACCGAGCGCGACCCGGACGACGCGCTGAGCCAGGTGGCCTACGTCAAGGGCGCGTGGTTCCTGCAGTTCCTGGAGCAGCGCTTCGGCCGCGAAGTGTTCGATCCGTTCCTGCGCGGCTGGTTCGATGACCACGCCTTCCAGAGCGCCAACACCGACCAGTTCGTCGAGTATCTGAAGAAGAACCTGCTGCCGAAGAACCCGACCGCGGTGACCGAGGCCGAACTGCACGCGTGGCTGGACGAGCCGGGCATCCCGTCGTTCGCGCCGAAGGCCCGCTCGCGCAGCTTCGCCGTGGTCGACACCGCGCGCATCGCCTGGCTGGGCAGCGAGCAGCTGCCGAGCAACCAGGTAACCGGCCAGTGGACCACCCAGGAATGGGTGCGCTTCATCGACGGCCTCGGCAAGACCGTGCCGGTGGCCAAGCTCGAGCAGCTGGACAAGGCCTACCGCTTCACCGGTACGGCGAACGGCGAGATCGCCATGCGCTGGTACCCGCTGGCCATCCGCAGCGGCTATGCCCAGGCCCAGCCGGCCGCCGGCGAGTTCATCCAGAAGGTCGGCCGCCGCAAGCTGATCCTGCCGATCTACGCCGAGCTGCTGAAGACGCCGGAAGGCCTGGCCTTCGCCAAGGAAGTCTTTGCCAAGGCCAAGCCGGGCTATCACCCGATCACCACCGCCTCGGTGGCCGACATGATCGCCAAGGCCGAAGCCGCGCCGAAGCAGGACGCAGCGCCGCAGCCGTAATCGGCCAGGTTTGCTTCAACCCAAACGGCGAGCTTTGGCTCGCCGTTTGTTTTTGCGCCGCTCCAGGTTTGAGGGCTTCGCAGGCGTCGCAGCCCGCGCAAGCACAGCGCACCCGGGGCCCTTCGCGCGGACCCTTTCTTGTAGAGCCGAGCGATGCTCGGCTGGGGCTTTCGCGGGGAGGTCCCTGCCGAGCATGGCTCGGCACTACATGGTGGCGGCGTTGTTGTGCAGGTTGTACGACGCTTCCTGCACCGTAGCCGCAATCAGATTTCGACCGCAGCCCTCAGTTGCTGGTCTTTGCCGCCGCGAGCGGCAGGCCCTTCAGTACCGCCTTGTCTATCTTCGCCGCCACGCCGACGCTGCGGCCCGCAAGATTGACCACGTTGTACTGCACCGCCACGCCCAGCACCTGGGTAGCCTGCGACATATCCAGGCCGTAGGACTGGCGCAGCCACTGCAGCATCCCCGATGTCGCCAGGCGCAGTGCATCGTCGCTGGAGCCGGCCTGCCCCAGGGTCATGATCTGCGTCGGTGATTCCACGCGGGGCGTGGCGATGGACTGCTTCTTGATCAGTTCAACCTTCAGCACCACATCCAGCGATGTCTCCAGCGCCCATTGGCTGGTTTCGCCATCGCCCTGCAGCGCATGGCCATCGCCGACATACAGCAGCGCGCCGGGCTGCTGCACCTCAAGGTAAACCGTGTTGCCTTCGGCCACGGCGTTGAAATCCATGTTGCCGCCGAAATCGCCGGTGTCGCCGGTGGAGAACGGCGGGTAGCCGAAGCCCGGCGCGACAGCGAGGCCACCCAGCATCGGCTTGACCGGGATCTCGAAGTGCTTCAATGCGCCACTCGCGCCTTGCGGGCGTGCGATGCCACGCACGCGGTCCAGTTCCCAGCGCACCGGTTTGCCCAGCGTCGCGGTCTCGGTGGCGATGCGTGGCGTCTTCAGGCGGCCGACGATGCCGTCGAGGCTGTCGGCGTAGTCGCGGTTGAGTTTCAGCGAGCTGATGGTGATCGCCAGCGTGTCGCCGGGTTCGGCGCCGGCGACGAAGAACGGCCCGACCTGTGGGTTGCCGAACAAGGCGCGGGTGATGCCGTGCTCGTCGACGCCACCGGAATCCAGGGTTCTGGTCTGCACCGAATCGCCGGGCCAGATCACCAGCGCCGGCGCGCGGTCGGCGCTGAAGGTATTGGAGTAGTCGCCTGGGGTGAAGTGGTGCAGGCGCGGTGCCTTGTCCGGCCGCGACGGCACCCGCCAGGCGCTGAAATCATGCGCTGCACGCGCGCTGCGGTTGTTGGTGTCCGGCTCATCGCTGCGGCCCTGCATGTGGCTGCCATCGATGCGCCCGTCGTAGTGATAGACCTGACCGTCACTGCCGGTTGCGGTGAACTTCAGCTGCGCGCCGTTCACGCTGCCGGTGATCGGGTCGCCGCCCAATGTTCCGCTGACACGCGTGCCTTGCACGTCCAGATCCAAGGTCTGCCGGGCGCTGTTGCCCCATAGATCGGTGGCGAGGATCCATTGATCGGCGGCCAAGGAGGTGAACGGGAATGCGGACAACAGCAGCGATGACAATGTCAGGGAAGTGCGCACGTTGCGTATGTCTGCGAAGGGCCCGGCGGGCGTGTTCGCGGAGTGTATGAAGGGCGAGGTCGCCGCCGCAGTGTCAAAAGTAACTACAGCTGTAGTCATTCCGGCCGTTCGTGCAGCCGAACAATGATTCCTGCGGCAGGCTGCCGGAGCGGGCGGGCGCTGCGCTCAGGGCGTGAGCGCGCGCACCGCCAGGAACATGTCCACGCAGTCGTGCATCACCCGCTGTTGTGCGCTGGCGTCCAGGGGCGCGGCGCCCATCGCGATCTGCGGCCAGAACGCGAACGCCTTGACCATGCCCTGCAGCTGGTGGGCGGCGTCGGCCGGCGCGATGTCGTCGCGCAGGCGGCCATCGGCCTGTGCGGCGCGGATCCAGGTGGCCAGGCCTTCTTCCTTCTCGGCCAGCTTGTCCATCATCACCCGTGCCCGTTCCGGTGCATGCACCAGTTCGGCCATGGCCACCCGCGACAGGTCGATGAAGCTGGCGTCGCTGAGCAGGCGCAGTTTCTGCGCGACGAAGGCCAGCAGCTGCTCGCGCAATGGCCGGGCCGGATCGTAGGCGAGCGCGTCCAGCGACTGGCTGGCTTCCCACAGCTGCCAGAGGATGGCGGTGAACAGCTCATCCTTGCTGGCGAAGTGGTTGTAGACGGTGCGCTTGGATACCTCGGCGGCGGCGGCGACGCGGTCCATGCTGGTGCCGGCAAAGCCCAGTTCGCGGAACTCGGCGACCGCCGCGCGCAGGATCGCCGCGCGTTTGCGGTCGGTCAGGCGGAGGGGGCGCTTGGGCTCGTTCATGCGGCTATTTTACACCGTTCAGTTTACTTTTCTTGAGATGGAAGTAGACTCGCTGGTGTACTTTTCCCGGCAAGCCCAGCCATGAAGCGTCGCCTGCCTCGTTTCCTCCTTCTCGTTACGGTGCTGATTGCCATGTCCATTGGCCTGCTGACCTGCGGTGCGCATCCTGCCGCCTCCTATGACCGCTCGCCGCAATACGGCGAGGGGCGTTTCCACAATGTGGCCAGGCGGGTTCCGCTCGGCTTCGTGCGCGGTGCCAGGGTGTGGTGGCGCTTCCTGTTCCACAAGCCGGCCGATGCGACGCCGCAGGTGGCGATCCCGGTGCATGCCTTGACCCGGCAGGCATTGCTGGACGCACCGGACGACAGCCTGTGGCGACTGGGCCATTCGACCCTGCTGATGAAGCTGGATGGCCACTTCTGGCTGACCGATCCGGTGTTCTCCGAGCGCGTGTCGCCGTTCTCGTTCATGGGGCCGAAGCGCTTCCATGCGCCGCCGCTGTCGATCGAGGAACTGCCCGAGATCACCGGGGTCATCATTTCGCACGACCACTACGATCATCTCGACCACGACGCGGTTCTGGCGCTGGCACCGAAGGTGCGGCACTTCGTCACCGCGCTGGGCGTGGGGGATCGCCTGCTGGCCTGGGGTGTGCCGCAGGAAAAGATCACCCAGCTGGACTGGTGGCAGGAAACGCAGGTGGAAGGCCTGAAGATCGCCGCCACGCCTGCCCAGCATTTCTCCGGCCGGGGCCTGTCCGACGGCAACCGCACGCTGTGGGCCTCGTGGGTGCTCGATACCGGCCGCACGCGGATCTTCTTCAGCGGCGACAGCGGCTATTTCGATGGCTTCGCCCGCATCGGCGAACGCTACGGCCCTTTCGATCTGGCGATGGTCGAGACCGGCGCCTACGATGCCGACTGGCCCGATGTGCACATGCAGCCGGAGCAGAGCCTGCAGGCGCACCTGGACGTACGCGGCAAGGTGCTGATGCCGATCCACAACGGCACCTTCGACCTCGCCCTGCATCCCTGGACCGAGCCGTTCGAGCGGATCACCACGCTGGCGCGGCAGCACGGCGTGACGCTGGCCGCGCCGGTGATGGGCGAGCGGCTGGACATCCGCGCGCCGGCGCCGGCCACGCCGTGGTGGCGTGGGGGCTCCGCGGGCGAAGGAATGAGCGCACGCGGCGCACAGGAATGACGGATCGCCGCATGGGTGTTTAAAGTGGACGCCGCCGCGCGGCATC
This sequence comes from Stenotrophomonas sp. PS02297, assembly GCF_029959705.1. Lineage (NCBI taxonomy): Bacteria > Pseudomonadati > Pseudomonadota > Gammaproteobacteria > Lysobacterales > Lysobacteraceae > Stenotrophomonas > Stenotrophomonas sp. PS02297. Next base: position 27,063 of record NZ_JASCOS010000027.1, read on the forward strand.
GCCGCGCCCTGTCCCTGCGGAGTTGCCCGATGAAACCCCTGATCCTCGGCGCCCTGTGCGTCCTTGCCCTGGCCGCCTGCGGCAATCCGGAGGCCGAGCGCCAGCAGCGCGAGGCCGCTGCCGCGCAGGAACGCGCCAAGCGCGAGGCCGATGCCGAGGGCATCGCCAAGCTCTACGATGCGGCGGTGACCGCCACCGAGTGGGAGAAGGCGCGCGTCCACGGCGCGGCGCTGCTCGACCAGTTCGCCGACTCGGAAGCGGCCAGGCGCATCGAGCCGGGCTTTGCCGAGGTAAAGGAAAAGGCCGAGGCCGCGCGCGAACTGCGGCGCATGCAGGGCCTGTGGAGCTACAACCAGGTGTCGGTCGGCAGCAAGGGCGTGCAGCGCTCGGCGATGATCCAGGGCAAGGAGCGGGTCGATGTCGACGGCAGCGGCCCGAAGGTGGTGCAGCTGGTGTTCCGCGACCACCCGGAATGGAAACGCCATGCCTATCTGGTGCTGCAGGCCGGCGATTTCGCCAAGGCCTGCTACGCCAGCTGCCAGGTCACGGTGACGGTGGACGACCAGGCGCCGCGGCGGATGGCCGCGCACCGTCCGGACACCGACGAGGCCATCGCCATGTTCATCACCGACAACCGCGGCCTGTGGCGGCTGGCGCGCAAGGCCAAGGTGATCCGCATCGAGTTCCCGGTAAAGGCCGGCGGCACCCGGACCGCGGTGTTCGAGACGGGCGGCCTGGACGGCAGCCAGATGCCCGCGGGCTGGGATTGATCGTGACGGCGGTGGCCGGCGGCTCCATCTGGTCGCGGGGTGGTACGTCCCGCGCGGGCTGGCTGTGCGCGCTGCTTGCCCTGTTGCCGTTGCCGGTGGCTGCATGCGGCAGCCTGGACGCGGACACGCACCGCCGGCTCGTGGCCGGGGACCTGCAGCGGCAGCAGGCCCTGGCCGCCGCGCTGTCCGCCAGGGCCGACACCATCGTGATCGCCGATGTCCTGGCGACCGTGCCGGACGGCGCCCGGGTTCGCGTGCGCCAGCGGATCAAGGGGGCGGAGGACGCGGAACTGCAGGTCGCTCCGGCGAACCGGCTCGACGCCCTCGGTTGCCTGCCGTCGGCGGGCTTCGGCAACGTCGCGCTGCAGCCGGGAGAGCATTACCTGTTCTACCTGGCCGGCGGCACCGTGCTCCGTGCCGGCAACCTGCGGCGCGGGCCGGAGGAATTCACCCTGGAACAGGAACTTGCGCAGGTGCGCGCACCGGTGCCGGCGCCGGCCACGAGGGAGGTGCGCTGATGGACCTGGCGATCGTGCTCGTGGTCAGCCTGCTGGCCATCGCCCTGCACGTGGTGCTGTACGTGATGTTCCGGCGCTGGATGGACCGCGACCTGGCGCTGTCCCTGGCCGGCGATGACGAGGACAAGCGGCGTTACATGCTCGACTGCCTGCGCCGCGCCAAGGCCGAAGGCGTCGGCAGGCGGGAGCTGCAGGCCTGGCTGGAGCGCGAGGCGGCGCGTTACGGCCCGCAGGAATGATCGTGGGCCTGCGCGGCGGCGCAACGAAAAACGGCGCCTTCCGGCGCCGTTTCCGTCAATGTCCGGACCTGCCGGATCAGAGCGCGTAGCCGAACTGCTGCTTGAACTGTTCGTTGAACTCGTCGAAGTCGAAGCGCTGGTTCTGCGTGCCCGGGTGCTCGACCTTCAGCGCGCCCATCAGGTTGCCCATGCGGCCGATGGTCAGCCAGTCGTAGCCCTTCTGGATGCCGTAGATCAGGCCGGCGCGGAAGGCGTCGCCGCAGCCGGTCGGGTCGACCACGCGGCGCTCGTGCGCCGGCGGGATGTCGTAGCTCTTTTCCGGCGTGTGGATCACCGCGCCCTTCGGGCCGCGGGTGGTGATGTAGGCCTTGACCCGGCCGACGATCTCCTTTTCGTTCCACCCGGTGCGCTCCTGCAGCAGGTTGGACTCGTAGTCGTTGACCACCACGTAGTCGGCCTGCTCGATGAAGGCGCGCAGTTCCGGGCCGTTGAACAGCGGCATGGCCTGGCCCGGGTCGAAGATGAACGGCACGCCCATCTCCTTGAATTCGATGGCGTTCTGGATCATGCCCTCGCGGCCGTCCGGGCCGACCAGGCCCAGGGTCACGCCCGGCACGTCCTTCACGTGGTTCTCGTAGGACCGCATCATCGCGCCCGGGTGGAAGGCGGTGATCTGGTTGTTGTCGTGGTCGGTGGTGATGAACGCCTGCGGGGTGAACAGCTCGTCGATCACGCGCACGCGGCTCAGGTCGATGCCCAGCGCGTCGAAGTGCTCGCGGTACGGGCCGAAGTCCGAACCCACCGTGCCCATCGGGATCGGCGCGCCGCCCAGCAGGTGCAGGTTGTAGGCGATGTTGCCGGCGCAGCCGCCGAACTCGCGGCGCATGCGCGGGACAAGGAAGGACACGTTCAGGATGTGCACCTTGTCCGGCAGGATGTGGTTCTTGAACTGGTCCGGGAACACCATGATGGTGTCGAAGGCAAGGGAACCACAGATCAGAGCGGACATCGCGGACGGGCCTATACGGGTAAGGGGAAACCGCCGCCATGCGGGCGCAGGCGGGGCGGCGCGGACGCGCGCCAAAGTGCATAAGGTTACCGGCTGCGGCGGCGCGCGGCCAGAACCACGTATCGCCACCGGCGCTGCGCAGCGCCTCCCGGACCCGCTGCGGACATGGATTTTCCTTGCCCGTGCCGGGGTGGGTTGATAGGCTAGCCAGCCCCCGATTTCTGCCCATTTTTTCGCCAGCCGGCGTGGGCGGGCGCCCTCAGGATCACTCCCCAGATGTTCAAGAAACTCCGCGGCATGTTCTCCAATGACCTGTCCATCGACCTGGGCACGGCCAACACTCTCATCTATGTGCGTGGGCAGGGGATCGTGCTGAACGAGCCGTCGGTCGTGGCCGTGCGCCAGGATCGCGCCATCGGTGGCACCCGCTCGGTCGCCGCGGTCGGCGCCGAGGCCAAGCAGATGCTCGGCCGTACCCCGGGCCACATCACCACCATCCGCCCGATGAAGGACGGCGTCATCGCCGACTTCACCTACACCGAGGCGATGCTCAAGCACTTCATAAAGAAGGTGCACAAGTCGCGCGTGCTGCGCCCGAGCCCGCGCGTGCTGGTCTGCGTGCCGGCCGGTTCGACCCAGGTCGAGCGCCGCGCCATCAAGGAATCGGCCGAGGAGGCCGGCGCGCGTGATGTGTTCCTGATCGAGGAGCCGATGGCCGCGGCGATCGGCGCCGGCATGCCGGTGACCGAGGCGCGCGGTTCGATGGTCATCGACATCGGCGGCGGCACCACCGAAGTGGCGGTGATCTCGCTGAACGGCATCGTCTATTCGGCCTCGGTGCGCATCGGCGGCGACCGCTTCGATGAGTCCATCACCAACTACGTGCGCCGCAACCACGGCATGCTGATCGGCGAAGCCACCGCCGAGCGCATCAAGGTCGAGCTGGGCTGCGCCTACCCGCAGGCGGAAGTGATCGAGATGGAAATCTCCGGCCGCAACCTCGCCGAGGGCGTGCCGAAGATGATCAAGATCAGCTCCAACGAGGTGCTCGAAGCCCTGCACGAGCCGCTGTCGGGAATTGTTTCCGCGGTCAAGCTGGCGCTGGAGCAGACCCCGCCGGAACTGTGCGCCGACGTCGCCGAGCGCGGCATCGTGCTGACCGGCGGCGGCGCCCTGCTGCGCGACCTGGACCGCCTGATCTCCGAGGAAACCGGCCTGCACGTGCAGGTGGCCGACGATCCGCTGACCTGCGTGGCCCGCGGTGGCGGCCGTGCGCTGGAGCTGGTGGACATGCACGGCAACGAGTTCTTTGCGCCGGAATAAGCCGCACCCGTTCCGTACCGCGCACGCGCCTCTGCGGCGCGGTGCCCGCGGCGCGCAGGCGCCGGGCATCGCACCGCCGGGGCGTCGTCGCATCCTTCCTCCGTATTTTTCCTGCCGAAGTCCGTCGTGCCGCCCTATGCCGGTCCACCCGTAGCCTCCCGCCAGGGCGACGCCAGCAGCACCCTGCGGCTGCTGGCCTACCTGGCGTTGGCGATCATCCTGATCGTGCTGGACGACCAGGGCGGCTGGTTGTCGCGCCTGCGCACGCAGGCCGGCCTGGCGGTGCAGCCGGTATGGGCGCTGGCCGGGTTGCCCGGGCGCGTGGGCGCCTCGGTGCGCGACAACGCCGCCAGCCATAACCAGCTGGTCGCCGAGAACCGCGAACTGCGCAACCAGCTGCTGCTGGCCAACGCGCGGCTGACCCGGCTGCAGACCGCCGCGCTGGACAACGCCCAGCTGCGCGAACTGCTGAACGTGGCCGAGCGCAGCGGCCTGGACGTGCAGCTGGCGCCGATCCTGGACATCGACCTGGATCCGGTGAAGCAGCGCCTGGTGCTGGATGCCGGCAGCCGCGAAGGCGTGCACATCGGCCAGGCGGTGATCGACGCCGGCGGCCTGATGGGCCAGGTGATCGCGGTGACCCCGCTGCATTCGACCGTGCTGCTGCTGACCGACCCGGACCATGCGGTGCCGGTGACGGTGGCGCGCAACGGCGTGCGCCTGATCGCCTATGGCCGCGGCGACCGGCTGGAACTGCGCGACATCCCGCTCAGCGCCGGCGTGGAAGTGGGCGACGAGATCGTCACCTCCGGACTGGGCGGGCGGTTCCCGGCCGGCTTCCCGGTGGGCAGGATCCTGGAACTGCGGCCGGACGACACCCATGCCTTCCTGGTCGGCGAACTGGCGCCGGCGGCCAAGCTGGACCGTGGCCGCGACGTGCTGCTGCTGCGCTCGGTGCCGGAGATTCCGCGCATGCCGGTGACTGCCGGGCTGGAGCCTCCGGCCGGCGGCGACACCGAGCCTGGTCCGCGCCCGGCGCCGAACAGCGAAACGCCCAGGCGCGCCGCGCCCGCCGCCGCGGCCGATCCCCCGGCGGCGACGCCTTCGGCCGCGTCCCCGGCCCTCGCCACCGATGCGCCGGCGCCTCCGGCAGGAGACCGCCGATGAGCCGCCAGCGCAGCCGTGGCTGGGTATTGCCGGCCAGCCTCGCGCTGGCCCTGCTGCTGGGCCTTGTGCCATTGCCGGAACTGCTGCAGCCGATCCGCCCGTACTGGCTGGCGCTGGTGCTGGGCTACTGGGTGATCGAGACCCCCGAGCGGGTCGGGCTGGGCTTCGCCTTCTGCATCGGTCTGCTGGCCGACCTGCTGTACGGCGGCATCCTCGGCGAACAGGCGCTGCGGCTGGTGGTGTTCGCCTTCATCCTGCAGCGCTTCCGCGCCCGCATCCGCTTCTTCCCGCTGTCGCAGCAGGCGCTGGCGATCGGCGGCCTGCTGCTCAACGACCGCATCATCAGCGCCGCCGTGCACCTGTTCACCGCCGAGCCGCTGCTGCCGTGGAGTTACTGGTGGGCGCCGCTGCCGGGCATGCTGTTGTGGCTGCCGGTCTATGTGCTGCTGGATGCCGCGCGGCTGGGCAAGCGCGGGCACTGAGCCATGTACGGGCGGCGCCAGCACAAGAACCCGCAGGCCGAGGTCGAGCAGTTCCGGCGCCGTGCGGCGGTCGGTTTCCTCGGCGTGCTGCTCGGGCTCGGCGTGCTGGGCGGCTGGTATTTCAAGCTGCAGGTGCTGGACCACGACGTCTACGCCACCCGTTCGGAAGCCAACCGCATCAAGGCGCGGCCGGTGGTGCCCGGGCGCGGCCTGATCTACGACCGCAAGGGCCGCCTGCTGGCCGAGAACGTACCGGCGTTCCGCCTGGACGTGACGCCCAACAAGGTCGAGGACATGGAGGCCACGCTGGCCGGGCTGAAGGAGATCTTCTCGCTCGGCGACGAGGACATCGAGCGCTTCAACCAGTCGCGCAAGGCGCGGCGCAGCTTCATCCCGGTGACGCTGAAGCTGCGCGTCGGCGACGAGGAGATGGCGCGCTTCGCGGTGGACCGCTGGCGCTACCCGGGCGTGGAGCTGGAGCCCTACCTGACCCGCCGTTATCCGTACGGCGACCTGCTCGCGCACGTCATCGGCTACGTCGGCCGGGTCGACGACAAGGACCTGCAGGAACTGGGCGAGGGCAACGCGGCGCTGACCCATATCGGCAAGTCCGGGCTGGAGCGGTATTACGAGAACCAGCTGCGCGGCAAGATCGGCTACGAGCGCGTCGAGACCAACGTGCAGGGGCGGGCGATCCGCACCCTTGGCCGGGTGCCGGCGCAGTCGGGCACCGACCTGCGCCTGTCCATCGACGTCGACCTGCAGCAGGCGATGGCGACCGCGTTCGGCGAACAGGAAGGTTCGGCGGTGGCGATCGACCCGCGCACCGGCGAGATCCTGGCCATGGTCAGCCTGCCGTCCTACGACCCGAACCTGTTCGTCAACGGCATTTCCCACGCCGACTTCAAGCGGCTCAACGAAAACCCCTCGCGGCCGCAGTTCAACCGCCTGGTGCTCGGCGGCGTCGCCCCGGGTTCCACGGTCAAGCCGTTCCTGGGCCTGGCCGGGCTGGACAGCGGCCTGCGCCGGCCGGAGGACAAGATCCTCTCGCGCGGCATGTTCTACCTGCCGGGCGTGAGCCGCGGCTGGGGCGACGCCAATCGCGGCGGCCATGGCTGGACCGACCTGCGCAAGTCGATCTCGCAGTCGGTGAATACCTACTACTACCAGCTCGGCACCGACATGGGCGTGGAGCGCTACGACCAGTACATGGGCGGCCGTTACGGTTTCGGCCAGCCCACCGGCATCGACCTGGCCGGCGAGATCGGCGGCATCCTGCCCTCGCCGGCGGCCAAGGCCCGGCTGCGCAAGGAGCGCTGGTATCCGGGCGACATGGTCAACGCCAGCATCGGCCAGGGCCTGTGGAAAGTGACCCCGCTGCAGCTGGTGCGCGGCGTCGGCGGCCTGGCCTCCGGGCAGCTGCGCACGCCGCACCTGGTGGTCGAACAGAAGGTGGCCTTCGATCACGACTGGACGCCGCTGGCGCAGCCCGCGTCCAGGCCGATCAGCCCCAATCCCTCCAATCTGCAGGCGGTGCGCGAAGGCATGATGGGCACCATGCAGCCGGGCGGCAGCGGCTGGCGCGTGGCCGCCGGCGCCGCGTACCGGATGGCCGGCAAGACCGGCACCGCGCAGGTGGTCAGCCGCAAGGGCACCGCCGCGGTGAACCCGAAGAGCCTGCCGATGCACCTGCGCCACCGCGCGCTGTTCATCGGCTTCGCTCCGGCCGAGGACCCGCAGATCGCCATCGCGGTCGCGGTCGAGGGTGGCGGTTACGGCGGCTCGGCGGCAGCGCCGATCGCGCGCAAGGTATTCGATGCCTGGCTGCTGGGCGTGATGCCCGATGCGCAGGAGGACGCCAGCGGCGCCGTCGAAGGCGCGGCCGGCGCGACCGCTCCTGCGGCCGGCACAGCGCCTGCGGCGACCGAAGCTTCGCCGGAACCGGCGCCGCCCCCGGCGCCGCCGGCATCGACACCGGAACCGGCGCAGGAGGAACGGCGATGAGGGACTTCCTGCGCTGGCTGCTGGAAATGGCGCAGCGGCTCACCCGCGGCCTGGACTGGCCGCTGCTGCTCGCGCTGTGCGCGCTGATGGGCATGGGGCTGGCGGTGCTGGACAGCGCCGGCGGCAGTGGCCTGGTGGTGGCCCAGGGCGCGCGTTTCGCGGTGGGCCTGCTGGCGATGTGGGCGATCGCGCGGGTGCCGGTGCTGCGCATCCGCGCCTGGACGCCGCTGATCTACGCGTTGTCGATGCTGCCGCTGCTGGCGGTGTTCGTGCTCGGCACCGGCAAGTACGGCCGGCAGTGGCTGGACCTGAAGCTGTTCTATTTGCAGCCGGCCGAACTGCTCAAGGTGAGCATGCCGATGATGGTGGCGTGGTACCTGCACCGGATGCCGTTGCCGCCACGGATACCGGTGGTGCTGGTGGCTGGCGTGATCATCGGCATCCCGACCGCGCTGGTGATGCTGCAGCCGGATTTCGGCACCGCGATGCTGATCGCCGCCAGCGGCGCCTTCGTACTGCTGCTGGCGGGGTTGCCCTGGTGGTGGGTGGGACTGGGCGTGGGCGGTGTCGCGGCCGTCGCACCGGTGGCCTGGTTGTGGTTCCTGATGCCCTACCAGAAAGACCGCATCATGATGTTCCTTGACCCCGAGAGCGACGCGCTGGGCGCGGGCTGGAACATCATCCAGTCCAAGATCGCCATCGGCTCCGGCGGACTGGCCGGCAAGGGCTGGGGGCTGGGCTCGCAGTCGCACCTGAACTTCATTCCCGAACAGACCACCGACTTCGCCTTCTCGGTGCTGAGCGAGGAGTTCGGCTGGATCGGCGTGGCGACCGTGCTCGCGCTCTACCTGTTCGTGGTCGGCCGCTGCCTGTGGATCGCGGTGCAGTCGCGCGACGGTTATTCGCGGCTGGTCGCCGGCGCCACCGGCCTGTCGTTTTTCGTCTATGCGCTGGTCAATGGCGGCATGATCTCCGGCCTGCTGCCGGTGGTGGGCGTGCCGATGCCGCTGATCAGCTACGGCGGCACCGCCGCGGTATCGCTGCTGGCCGGATTCGGCCTGGTGATGGCGGCGCGCAGCTACAGCCCGGTGCACGGCGGCCACGGCTGAGGCATCCGCGCGACAGATTCGCGAAAGTGGCCGGGGTTAGTGTGCGCCGGCACCGTCGAGGACGGTGCGCGCGCCTGTATCGCCGCCCCTGATGCCCGCGCGCCGTGCGTCCGGGGCGCAGGAGCGCACATGCCGATCTTCCCGTGGATGGGGCGTACCTGCCGCGAGGCCGTCCGTACCCTCGACCTGCCGTTGCTGTCCGCGCTGCTGGCGGTGATGGCGGCCGGACTGGCGGTGCTGCACAGCGTGGGCGGGCCGGTGCGCAGCCAGGCGATGCATTTCGCCGCCGGGCTGGGCGCGATGTGGCTGCTGTCGCGGGTGAGCATGCCGCGGCTGCGCGCGTGGACGCCGTGGCTGTACGCCGTATCGATGCTGCCGCTGCTGGCGGTCTACGCGATCGGCACCGGCAAGTATGGGCGGCGCTGGCTCAACCTCGGCCTGTTCTACCTGCAGCCCTCGGAACTGCTCAAGCTGGGCGTGCCGTTGATGATCGCCTGGTATCTGCACCGGCACCCGTTGCCGCCGTCGCCGCGCACGGTGGCGGTGTCGGCCTTGCTGATCGGGGTGCCGGCGCTCCTGATCCTGCTGCAGCCCAACCTGGGAACCGCGACCCTGGTCACCGCCAGCGGCGTATTCGCCCTGCTCCTGGCCGGCCTGCACTGGGGCTGGATCGGTACCGGCCTGGGCGCTCTGGCGGTGGCCGCGCCGCTGGCGTGGTTCGGGCTGCTGCGGCAGTACCAGAAGGACCGCGTGCTGACCTTCATCGACCCGGCCGCGGACGCGCTGGGTACCGGCTGGAACATCCTGCAGTCGCGCATCGCCATCGGCTCCGGCGGCTGGCAGGGGCGCGGCTGGGGGCAGGGCACCCAGGCTTCGCTGGATTTCCTGCCCGAATACACCACCGATTTCGCCTTCTCGGTACTGGCCGAGGAATTCGGTTGGCTGGGGGTGCTGGCTCTGCTGCTGGCCTACCTGTTCCTGGTCGGGCGTTGTCTGTGGATCGCCGCGCAGGCGCGCGATACCCATGCACGGCTGCTGGCGGGCAGTCTTGGGCTGGCGTTCTTCGTCTACGTGATGGTCAACGGCGGCATGATTTCCGGCCTGCTGCCTGTGGTGGGCGTGCCGATGCCGTTGATCAGCTACGGCGGTACCGCCGCCGTGTCGGTGCTGGCGGGTTTCGGGCTGGTGATGGCGGTACGCGTGCATCGCCCGGTCCATGCGGGCTGAAAGTGCGATGCCGGTCCGGATCGGGTTGATCTGGATCAAACACAGCGTTTAACAAAAGCCTCACAATAGCGCCCGCCACAGGACGCATCGCGCCGTGGCGGCCGGCTTGCAATCGCGCTGGACGGCAAGGCCGGGATCCGCTGGCCGGGCGTGGGGAGACGCCCGGGCGGCGCCGGAATCCGGTCCGGGCCCCCGGCGGGCCCCCGGGGGGTGGGGGGGTCGGCCGGGGGCCCCCGTT
>NZ_JASCOS010000028.1:0-35556 GCF_029959705.1 Stenotrophomonas sp. PS02297
TCGCCCTGCAGCGTGGCAGCCGGCTGCTGCGGGCCGCGCGCGAGGCCCATGCGCGGCGGCATTGAGCGGACGCGCGTCCGGCCTTGCGCGCGGGACACCCGGGCTCATGCGGTCGTGCGCATGCCCGGTTCGCCATGCCAGTAGCCGTTGCGCTGGCCGATGCGGGCAGGCGCCACCACGCTGGCGCGGGCGGCATCGAAATGCCGCACCACCGCTTCCATGCCCGCGGCCTGCGGATACAGGCGCAGGATGTCCACGCCCAGCGCACGCAGTTCCGGCAGTTCCGGACCAAGGTCGGTGATTTCCTCGCCCTGCACCGAGATGCCGTTGATGCGCAGGAACGGGCGCCCTTCGCGGGTCGCCAGCGGCATGCCATCGGGATGTTCGATGCAGCGGAAGCCGCACTGGTCCTTGGGCACGTCCAGCGCGCGGGCGGTGAAGCAACGCGCCGAGTACGACAGCGGCAGGCGCCCCCACACCGTCACTTCCAGCTCCGGCATCGCGCCGCCTCCGGCGATGCAGGCATCGGCCAGTTCGCCGATCAGCGCGCGGCCCTGCTCCACGCCCGGCACCCAGCGGCGCAGGCCGTCCTCGGCCAGCATCGCCAGCGCGCGGTGGTTGTAGACGTTGAGCGAGGGCCCGGCCACGAACGGACGGCCCTTTTCGCGGCACAGCTGCACCGCCGACAGATCGTTGGCCTCGATCCAGAAACCGCCGTGCGACACCTGCCGGTCGAGCACGCTGAGTTCGGATTCGGCCTCGATCAGCGCCAGCGTGGACAGCACGACCTGCTTGCCCGACGCCGCCAGTTCCCCGGCCAGCGCCAGCCAGTCCGCGGTGCGCAGTTCGCGGCGCTTGCTGCACACGGTTTCGCCGAGGTAGACGATGTCGAGCGGCCAGTGGATCGCCTCGCGGTAGAACGCGAACGTACGTTCGCGCGGCCAGAAGTACTGCAGCGGACCCAGGCTGAGTTTCATCGTTGTTCCTTCAGTGCCAGGCGCGGTGGTACGGACCCAGCGTGGTCTGGTGGCCTTCGGCGTGGCGCGACAGCTCCGCCTGCCATTCCGGCCGGAGCTGCCAGCGCGCTTCGTCGGCCATGACCTGGTCGATGGCCCTGCGCCAGGTACGCGTGACCGGACCGACATAGGCCACGCCACGCTGGCGGCCCTCGATCTTCAGCGCGGCCACGCCGATCTGCTTCAGTCGCGGCAGCAGTTCCATCGTATTGAGGCTGGTGGGTTCCTCCAGCGCATGGAAGATCTCGCTGCCGACCTCGAAGCGGCCCTTGCACACGGTGGGATAACCGGCCGGCTCCTCCGGCTTGAATTCGTCGATCAGCACGTCGTTCAGGCGGACGCTGCGGCTGCCGTCCTGCTGCTCTTCCCAACGCACGAATTTCGCCGGCGAACACACGCCATGGCGGTTGGGCGAGGCGCCGGTGACGTAGCTGGAGAGCTGGCAGCGGCCTTCCACCATGATGCACAGGCTGCCGAAGGCGAATACCTCCAGCGCCACCGGCGATTTCTCGCACAACCGCTCCACCTGCTGCAGCGACAGCACGCGCGGCAGCACCGCGCGGCTGATGCCGAAACGCTCGTATGCATAGCGCAGGGCCGGCGCGGTGGTCGCCGAGCCCTGCACGGAAAGATGGCGCGGCAGCCGCGGATGGGTGCGCGCGGCGTAGTCCAGCACCGCCATCTCGGCGGCGATGATGGCATCGGCGCCCAGTGCTGCGGCCTTGTCCACGGCGGCATGCCAGTCCTTCAGGCGCGCGCTGTCGGGATAGGCGTTCAGCGCCAGGTAGACGCTGGCCTTCCTCGCATGCGCATAGCGGATGCCGGCGCGCAGCTCGTCGTCGGAGAAATTCAGGCCGGGGAAGGCGCGCGCATTGGTCTGGTCGCGGAAGCCGGCATAGACCGCGTTGGCTCCCGCATCCACCGCCGCCTGCAGGGCCGGCAGGTTGCCGGCGGGACATACCAGTTGCATGCGGTGGCTCCAGCGCGATGGAGCCGGCATGATCCTGCCGGCGGCCGCGTGCGTCCTTGACATGGGTCAAGCTGCGTCCGCGTACGGCGTTGACGTGGGTCATGGGCGGCATGCCGGGCGCGTGTGATGCTGCGTCGCAGGTGGGCATCCCCCATCGTCCCGGAGAAGAACGATGCAACGCACGACCCTGCTTTCCGCTTCCGCGCTCATTCTTGCAGGCGCCTTGTCCGCACAGCCGGCCAGCGCGCAGTCGGCGCACGAAGCGCACGCCGCCCACGCGCACGCGCCAGCTGCCGCCACGACGCCGGCGCCCGCGCAGCGCTGGACCACCGACGCACCGCTGCGCGAAGGCATGCGCGGCATCCGCGTGGCGGTGCAGGCGCTGGAGCACTACGAACACGGCCACATGGGCATCGCCCAGGCCCGCAGCACCGCGGCGCTGATCGACACCGCGGTCGACGGCATCTTCGCCAACTGCAGGCTGGAACCCGATGCCGACGTGGCGCTGCATGGCCTGCTGGCGCAGTTCCTGGCCGGCGCCGAAGCGGTGTGTACATCGCAACAGGTGCCGGTGCAGGAGATCGCAGGCATGCGTTCGGCGCTGGCGCGCTACCCGCAGCTGTTCGACGACCCGCAGTGGGACGCCACGGCGGACTGATTCAGTCCGCCATCGCCGTGCGCCACAGCGCATCCACGCGCCGCTCCACCGCCGGATCGAGCCGGATCGGCCGGCTCCAGGTGCGGCTGGTTTCCGCCGGCCACTTGTGGGTGGCGTCCAGCCCGAGCTTCGAGCCCAGGTTCGGCGTCGGGCTGGAAAAATCCAGGTAGTCGATCGGGGTGTTCTCCACCAGCATGCTGTCGCGCGCCGGGTCCACCCGCGTGGAGATCGCCCAGATCACCTGCGGCCAGTCGCGCACGTCGATGTCCTCGTCGGTGACGATCACGAACTTGGTATAGGTGAACTGGCGCAGGTAGGACCAGATACCCATCATGATCCGCCGCGCATGGCCCGGGTACTGCTTGCGGATGCTCACCACCGCGACGCGGTACGAGCACGCTTCCGGCGGCAGGTAGAAATCCACGATCTCCGGGAACACCTTGCGCAGGATCGGCACGAACACATCGTTCAGCGCCATCGACAGCACCGAGGGTTCGTCGTGCGGCGCGCGCCCCATGTAGCTGCCGTGGTAGATCGCGCCGGCGCGCAGGCGCATGCGCTCGATGGTGAGCACCGGGAAGGTGCCCTGCGCGTTGTAGTAGCCGGTGTGGTCGCCGAACGGGCCTTCCAGCGCGGTGTCGCCCGGCTGGATGAAGCCTTCCAGCAGGATCTCCGCGCCGGCCGGCGCGTCCAGGCCGGTCAGGCCGCTGCGCCAGACGCGGGTGCGCGAGGCGCGCAGCAGGCCGGCGAATTCGTATTCGGACAGCGTGTCGGGCAGCGGCGCCACGGCGGCCAGCAGGGTCGCCGGATCGGCGCCGATCGCCACCAGCACCGGGAACGGCCGGCCGGGATGCGCGGCCTGCCAGTCGGCGAAATCCAGCGCGCCGCCGCGGTGCGGCAGCCAGCGCATGATCACCCGGTTGCGGCCGATCACCTGCTGCCGGTAGATCGCCACGTTCTGCCGCGCCTGGCGCGTGCCGCGGGTGACCACCAGGCCGAAGGTGACCAGCCTGCCGGCATCCTCCGGCCAGCAGCGCTGCACCGGCAGCACGCCCAGGTCGACGTCCCCGCCGCTGCGCACGTCCTCGTTGAACGCGGCCTCGTCCACCCGGCGCGGCGCCACGTGCGCCAGCTGCGCCAGTTCCGGCCACTGCGCCAGCGCCTGGCGCAGGTTGCCCGGCCAGCGCGGCTCCTTGACCGCAGCCAGCAATTCGCCGAGTTCGCGCAGCGACGCCAGCGGCCGCCCGGCCAGGGCCAGTTCGATGCGGCGCCGATGGCCGAACAGATTGCCCAGCAGCGGATGCGCCGAGCCGGTGGCCGGCATCAGCAGCGCCGGTCCCTGTGCCTGCAGCGCGCGCAGGCACAGCGCCGTGCTTTCCAGTTCAGGGTCCACCGGCACGGGGAGTTCGCGCAGCTGGCCGCGTGCGCCCAGGTGCTGCAGGAAACCGCGCAGATCGTGGAAGGCCATGCGGCGGCTCCGTGCCATCGGGGCCACCGATTCTGGCGAGGGCGCCACCGCCGACCCATGACCTGGGTCAAGCCGGCCGGCTTTGCGCGGCGGGCAGCCTCAGTCGTAGTTGCTCAGCGCCAGCGACAGCAGCGCCTTGGCCTGCTCGCGCAGCGACTGCGGTTCGACGATCTCCGCATCCGAGCCGTAGTGCAGCACGTCCATCAGCAGTTCGCGCGAGACGCTGTACGGCACCTTCAGCTCGTAGCGGCCGTCGGCCAGGAAGCGGCCCTGCTGCTTGGAGTGCCAGTGCTCGTCGGCCACCCAGCGCGCGGCCTTGGCGCTGAACACGATGGTCGCCCAGCCCTTGGGCGCGCCGGAGAAGATGCCGTAGCCGGCGCCCAGCTGCTCGTCCAGCTCGCCGTCGGGGATGTCGCGGGCGACCTGGTCGATCACCCGCGCCTTGTGGATGCGGTCCACCGCGAAGCTGCGCAGCGCCTCGCGGCCATGGTCCCAGGCGTCGAGGTACCAGTTGTCGCGGTAATGGGTGATGCGCTGCGGCGAGACCGTGCGCCGGGTGACCTCGTCGGTCGAACGCGCGCGGTAATCGAAGGACAGCTGCCTGCGCTCGAGCACGCCCGAGGCCACGGTGCGGAAGCTGGCCTCGTCGAGCTTGCGGCCGCGGTGCGGGATCACCCGCACCCGCTCCACCGGCCACGACGAGGCGCCGGCCTGGGCCGCCAGCAGGCTTTCGATGCGCTGCTGCAATGGCGCCAGCACCGAGGACAGCACGCCGCCGCCGGTACGCGCCAGCAGGTGCTGCGAGGCCAGCAGCGCATGCAGCTCCTCCGAGCTGAGCCACAGCCCGGGCAGTTCGAAGCGGTCGCTTTCCCCGCTCTGGTAGCGGAAACCGGCCTCGCCGTCGCCCTCCACCGGCGCCATCAGGGCGTCGCGCAGGAAGGCCAGGTCGCGGTAGACCGTGGCCCGGGAGCAGCCCAGTTCATCCTGCAGGCGCGCCACCGTGATCGGGTAGCGGGCGGACTTGAGCTGGCGATGCAGTGCGTTGATGCGTTCGTAGCGGTCCATGGCCCGATTATGTCCGACTCGGCGCTGAATGGCGCGCGGCAGGGAGGCCGCCAGGCTTAACCGGGGGCGAAGCGGCCGGGAGGGGGCGGCTGGCGGGGCGGAGCCATCCGGTATCATGAAAACGCTTCCCGTTCCCGACTTCTCCCGGAGATCTCCCGATGTCCCTGCGTGTTTCCCTGTTCCTGCCGTTGCTGTTGTGCGCCCCGATGGCGTGGGCGGACGATGCCTCCGACCCTGCCGCGATGACCTCGCCCTGGAGCGGCAGCGGCGGCGAACTCGGCTTCGCCTCGGCCCACGGCAACAGCACCACCGAGAGTTTCAACGGCCGCCTGAAGCTGCGCTACACCGACGACGACTGGGTGCACAGCATGGACCTGTTCGGCCTGCGCTCCAGCGCCGAGTACAAGCAGACCGCCGACGACGGCAGCACCTACCGCAAACGCCAGACCACCGCCAACCGCTACACCGCCAGCGCCGGCAGCGCCCTGCAGCTGGGCGAGCACCGCCAGCTGACCGCCACGGTGCGCTATGAAAGCGACGATTTCGCCACCTACGACCGCCAGGGCAGCTTCGGTCTGGGCTACGGCACCCGCCTGATCGATGGGAAGCGCCTGGTCCTGGACACCCAGATCGGCCCCGGCGTGCGCCGCTCGCACAATTCCGAGACCGACGAGAACCGCACCGGCCTGATCGGCCGCGGCCTGTTCGACCTGAAGTTCGGCCTCACCGAGAACACCGACCTGGTGAACACCCTGCTGGTCGAGTCCGGTTCGTACAACACCTTCGCGCAGAACGATTTCGGCGTTTCGGTGGCGATGAACAGCCACTTCGCGCTGAAGGCCGGCTGGCAGGCCCGCTACAACAGCGACGTGGCCGAGGACAAGCGCAAGACCGATACCCTGACCACGATGAACGTGGTCTACAGCTTCAAGTAAGCCGCCCTCCTGGCGCGATACCCGCAGGAGCGCACCCAAGTGCGCTCCTGCGTCGTTTCCGGGCCTGTCTACCGCAGCAGTTCGCCGGCACCGGCATCCAGCAGTTGCCGCGCCACCGCGCGGCCCAGCGTCTCCGGATCGCTGCCGGGCCCCTGCGCCTCGGCGCGGACGCTGCGCCCGTCGGCGACGCCGCCGACCAGACCCTGCAGCCACAGGTCATCGCCGCGCCACTGCGCCAGCCCGGCCACCGGCACGTGGCAGCTGCCGTCCAGCGCGCGGTTCATCGCCCGCTCGGCTTCCACGCAGGCGCGCGTGCCCGCATCGTCCAGCACCGCCAGCAGTGCGATCACGCCGGCGGCATCGGCGCGGCATTCCACCGCCACCGCCGCCTGCGCCGGCGCCGGCAGCCATTGCGGCGCGCGCAGGCGGTCGCGGATGCGTCCGCCCAGTTCCAGGCGTTCCAGCCCGGCGCAGGCCAGGATGATGGCGTCGTAGTCGCCGGCATCGAGCTTGGCCAGGCGGGTGTTGACGTTGCCGCGCAGGTCGCGCGACTGCAGGTCCGGGCGCAGCGCGCGCAGCTGGGCCTGGCGGCGCAGCGAGGAGGTGCCGACGACGGCGCCATGCGGCAGCGCGTCCAGCGTGGCGTAGCGGTTGGAGACGAAGGCATCGGCAGGATCGGCGCGCTCCAGGATCGCCGGCAGCGCGAACGGCGCGTCCAGTTCCATCGGCACGTCCTTGAGCGAATGCACCGCGCAGTCGGCTTCGCCGCGCAGCATCGCCAGTTCCAGTTCCTTGAGGAACAGCCCCTTGCCGCCGATGGCGGCCAGCGAGCGGTCCAGTACTTCGTCGCCGCGCGTGCTCATCGGCACCAGTTCGACCGACAGGCCCGGGTGCGCGTGGCGCAGGCGGGCGGCGACGTGTTCGCTCTGCCACAGGGCGAGCGGGCTCTTGCGGGTAGCGATGCGCAGCATGTTCATGGCGCCATTATCGGCGCAGTGCTCACGTGCCGGCCAGTTCCGCCTTCAACGCCGCCACGCAGCGGCGGCTGACCTCCAGCGGCTGCGCCACGCCGCGCAGCACCGCCTGCACCTGCCCGGCCGCGGTCCGCCGCAGTTCCTGCAGGCGTTCCCGGGAAACCAGGCAGTTGCGGTGGATGCGCACGAAACGCGTGCCGAACTCTTCCTCCAGCGAGCGCAGCGACTCCTCGATCAGGTCCTCGCCATGTACGTGGTGGACCACCACGTACTTTTCCTCGGCCTGCAGGTAGAACACGTCCTCCAGCGGGATCAGCCGCAGGTTGCCGCGCAGGCGCGCGCACAGCACCCGGCGCCCGGCCGCGGCGGGTACCGCCGTGCCGACCCGCCCGGCGAGGAAAGTCCGGGCCCGTTCCAGCGCGGTAGCCAGCCGCTCGCCGCGCACCGGCTTCATCAGGTAATCGATGGCCGCCGCCTCGAACGCCGACAGCGCATGCGAGTCGTAGGCGGTGCAGAACACCACCGCCGGGCGCGGCTCGAGCTGCGCCAGATGCCGCGCCACGTCCAGGCCGTCGATGCCGGGCATGGCGATGTCCAGCAGCACCACGTCCGGCTGCGCGCGCGCGCAGGCATCCAGCGTCGCCTGGCCGTCGCCGGACTCGGCCACCACCACCACGTCGCCGTGGGCGGACAGCAGCATGCGCAGGCGTTCGCGCGCCAGCGGTTCGTCATCGGCAATGAGCACTTTCATCGCCATCCCCTGCCCTGCAGTCCTCCCCGGATGACGCATGTTAGCCAACCCCGGCACGGACCGGCAGCTGCCGGCCGTCCCCGGGGGCCGCCGCCGGCGTCAGTCCTGTGCGAAACGCGCCTGCAGCCAGTCGCCGAGGGCCTGGATCTCCTCGGCGCAGACCTGGTGCGCCATCGGGTAGCGGTGCCACTCCACGCCGAAGCCCAGCTGCTTGAGCACCTGCATGCTGTGCTCGGCGATCTGCACCGGGATCACCGGGTCGCCGCTGCCGTGGGCCATGAATACCGGCTGCGCGGTGGCGTCTTCCGCCAGCTGCGCGGCGGCGGCATCCACTTCCGGCAGATAGCTGGACAGGGCGATCAACCCCGCCAGCGGCTGGCGCCGGCGCAGGCCGGCGGACAGGGTGATGGCGCCGCCCTGCGAGAAGCCCGCCAGCAGGATGCGGCCAAGGGGAATGCCGCGCGCCTGCTCGCGCGCGATCAGCTCCTCCACCTGCACCACCGACTCGGCCACGCCGGTGGCGTCGGCACGGCTGCGGAAATCCAGGCTGACGATGTCGTACCAGGCGCGCATCGGCATGCCGTTGTTGATGCTGACCGGGCGCTTGGGCGCATGCGGGAACACGAAGCGGATCGCCGGCCAGTGCGGCCGCACCAGCTCCGGCACGATCGGCGCGAAGTCATGGCCGTCGGCACCCAGCCCGTGCAGCCAGATCACCGACCATTCCGGCGCCGCGCCGGTTTCCTGTTCCACTGTTTCCAGCATTGCATGCGACTCCAAGGGACCGGGGCGCATTATGCCTGTGGGCGGGAGGCAAGGCCGATGCTGGTCGTTTGCTGTTGCTGTGATTTTGCTTTTGCCCTGGTTTTTGACTTCCGTATCCCCTTCCGCAGCGACGGAGCCGGCGGGAAAAACCCGAAGGGCGACGCACATGGATGTGCGTCGTTTTTCTACGCGACATGGATGTCGCGTAGAAAAATCCCGCTGGCGGAGTGGACCCGGCGCGCACAGCGCGTCGGGCGTGGAGGCAGGGCGTGCTTTCTTTGGGCCACGTTTCTTTGCACGAGCAAAGAGGGGCTTTTTCAACAGCCGAATGGCTGGTCAAGGTGGCTCGCGCCCCGAAGGGGAGCGAAAGCCTTTGATCCTGTTTCTGCCTTGCTCTGGCTTCCTCTAGACGTCTGTACCAACGCGATAGTCAAAGGACCAAGCCAGAGATCAAGGCAGAGGCCAAACATGAAAGCAGAAGCTTGAAAGCAAAGCTTTCGCCCCTGCTTCGCAGGAGCGAGTTACTTCTCTTTGCTCGTGCAAAGAGAAGTAACCAAGAGAAAACACGCCCCTGCCTCCGCGCCCTCCGTGCCTGCGGCACTCCGGGTCCACTCCGCCGCCGGGATTTTTCGACAGGACGTCCCTGTCGTGTCGAAAAACGACGTGCATCCATGCACGTCGCCCCTGCGGGGTCTTGTCCGTCGGCTCCGTCGCTGCGAAAGGGGTTCTGAAAGCAAAAGGCACAGCAACAGCAACAGCAACAGCGAAAGCAAAGGCAAAGGCAAAGGCAAAGGCATCTTCACCCTTCAACCCGTTACGACACCCGATCCTTTCTACAGCCGGAAACCAAACCAGAAACCGCGGCCGTCAACAGAACAAGGAGCCGCCCTGCTACTCCACGGAAAGCGGCTCCTGCATCGCCGCAGCACGCAGTTCGGCCGCCCGCACCAGCACCGGCGGCGGCGCGCTCTCCTCGGGAATAGACAGCAACCGATGTCGCCGCAGCCAGTCGCCGATCTTGCGCGAAGAGGTGAGACCCACCACCGGCACCGCCAGCGCCATGCCGATCACCACCGGCGCCATCCATGCCGCCAGCGACGGCGATACCGCATAGGCCATCGCCCCCATCGCCAGGCCGAACACGCTCAGCCCGCCATAGCTGCGCAGCAAGGCGACCCACGAGACACGACCATCGTCGCGCTGCTGCGCATCCCAGCCCGAGTCCTTGCCGGCCAGCACTTCGGCCACGCCGCGCGACTGCACGTACATCACCACCGGCGCCATCAGCGCGGCCAGCAGCGTTTCCAGCAGCACCGAGACGAATGCGCGCAGGGCGCCGCCGCACCCCTGCCGCTCGCCGCGCGCGCTGAGCATGGCCACGTAGCCCATCGCCTTGGGCGCCAGCAGCACGCCCATGGTCACGACGAACACCCACAGCACGCCCTGTTCGTCCAGGCCGCGCCAGTAATGCACCGGCGACAGCCGCAGGTGCAGTTCCTCGGCCAGGTCGATGCCGCCATGCACCAGCGGGATGGCCATGCCGATCAGCATCAGCATCGCCCACATCGGCGCGGTGAAGTAGTGGCCGATGCCGACCAGCATGTGCACGCGACTGATCCAGTGCAGGCCGGCCGCGGTGACCACCTTGGAGTGCTGCAGGTTGCCCTGGCACCAGCGGCGGTCGCGGATCAGCAGGTCGGTCAGCGTCGGCGGGCCCTCCTCGTAGCTGCCCTGCAGGTAGGGCACCATGTGCGCGGCCCAGCCGCCACGGCGCATCAGCGCGGCCTCGACGAAATCGTGGCTGAGCACGTGCCCGCCGAACGGCTTGCGTCCCGGAAGTTCCGGCAGGCCGGCCTGCTCGGCGAAGGCGCGGGTGCGGATCACCGCGTTGTGGCCCCAGTAGTTGCTCTCCGCGCCATGCCACCAGGCCACGCCATAGGCCATCACCGGGCCGTAGACGCGTCCGCCGAACTGCTGCATGCGTGCGAACGCGGTGCGCCCGCCGACCACCGCCGGCAACGACTGGATCAGGCCGACCCCTGGATGGTTCTCCATCGCCGAGGCCAGGCGCACGATCACCTCGCCGGTCATCAGGCTGTCCGCGTCCAGGATCAGCATCTGCGGATAGGCGCCGCCGAAACGCCGCACCCAGTCGGCGATGTTGCCGGCCTTGCGCCCGGCGTTGTCGGCGCGGCGCCGGTAGAACAGCCGGCCACGGCCGCCACTGGCCTCGACCAGCCGCGCGAACACCTGTTCCTCGGCACGACCGATAGTCTGGCGCGTGGTGTCGCTGAGCACGAAGAAATCGAAGCGGTCGAGCTGGCCGGTGGCCGCCACCGATTCGTAGATGGCCTGCAGCCCGGCCATCATCCGCCGCGGGTCCTCGTTGTAGGTGGGCATCAGCAGCGCGGTGCGGCTGCGCAGTTGCGGCAGCGGCGCATGCGGATGGATGCCCAGCTTGCGCCGCCCGCGCAGCAGGGCCTGCAGGCCCGCCAGGCTGCTGACGAAGGAAAACGCGATCCACGCGAACAGCAGCACGAACAACCCCAGCAGGCAGGCTTCGAGCACGTTGATGCCACCATTGGCCAGCACACCGGCCATCATCCAGGTGGCTACCGCCGTCATCGCCACCGTGCTGCCGAACACGTACAGCCGGCGCAGCACGATGTTCGGCGGCGAGGTGTTCTGCCGCCGCCCCTGCAGGCGCCCCTGTCGCAGCGACTGCACGGGCATCGGCAGCGGGCTTTCCGCCGGCAGCACCGCGATGCCGGCGTCGCGCAGGGCGCTGGACGCATCGCTCATGGCATCCACCGCGCGCCGGAACGCGCCTGGAAGGAAGGAAGCGCCGTCACCGGCAGGGGGACGGGAACGGAGGAAACAGGGCTTCCGTGGTGCACGGGGCTCTCCGAGAGGCAGGCAAGCGCTAAAAGCTAGAAGATCGAACCTAAACAGGCTGCGAACATGCCCGGTGCGGCGGATCGACCGCATCGCCGGCACCTGGCCCGCATCCCCGGCCAGGCGGCGACCGCATCATCGATGCCACCGCCAGGCACCCTGCCCCCATGGCGGCCGCCAAGCGGCGGCCGGCTCAGCGCGCGGGCGACAGCAGGCCGCGGCGGCGGTACCACCATTCCAGCGGCACGGTGACCAGCGGCGGCACCGCCGCCAGCAGGGCCAGCAGCAGCGCCCACAGCGGCCAACGCTGCCGCACACCGGCATGGACACTGGCCACCACGTAGAACAGGAACGCCAGCCCATGCAGGCGCCCGAACAGCCACACGCCCAGTTCGGTCGTCTGCGTACCGTACTTGAGCAGCATGCCGACCAGCAGCCCGGCCCAGGTCGCGCCCTCGATCAGGGCGGCGACAGCAAACAATTTTCCGGCGGCGGACATCGGCTTCGCGGGCATCGGCACGTCGTCATCGAACAGGAGGACGCGGATTGTAGGCGACCTTCGCCCGGCGGGCCGGCTCCACCATGAATCATGCAGGATCCGTGCGGGCCGGCGATCGTCCCCGTGCGCCGTCCGTTCGCATGCCCTGCGGGTTCGCAGCGGCAGTTCCGGGCGCCTGCAACGCCCGGAACGCCATCGGCCATGCGGGACTTCCCCTGAAACAGCCCTCAGATGAAAGCCACGCCGGTTCTGGCCTTCAGTTCCTCCAGGCCGACGCCCGGAGCCGCTTCCACCAGCGTGAGGCCAGCATCGGTGACGTCGAACACTGCCAGGTCGGTGATGATGCGGTCGACCACCCCCACGCCGGTCAGCGGCAGGGTGCACTCGGACAGGATCTTGTGCTCGCCGTTCTTGGCGGTGTGCTCCATCAGCACCACCACGCGCTGCACGCCCGCCACCAGGTCCATCGCTCCGCCCATGCCCTTGACCATCTTGCCCGGCACCATCCAGTTGGCCAGGTCGCCCTTGTCGGTGACCTGCATCGCGCCGAGGATGGCCAGGTTGATGTGGCCGCCGCGGATCATCGCGAACGAATCGTGGCTGCCGAAGTAGCTGGCGCCGGCGCGCGCGGTCACGGTCTGCTTGCCGGCGTTGATCAGGTCGGCGTCGACTTCGGCGTCGGTCGGGAACGGGCCGATGCCGAGCAGGCCGTTCTCCGACTGCAGCCATACGTCCACGCCTTCGGGGATGTGGTTGGCCACCAGCGTCGGCAGGCCGATGCCCAGGTTCACGTAGGCGCCATCGGTCAGTTCGCGCGCGGCGCGCTGCGCCATCTCGTCACGGGTCCATGCCATTTCAGTTGCCCTCCGCGCGGATGGTGCGTTGTTCGATGCGCTTTTCCGGCGTCGCGTTCAATACGATGCGGTCCACGTAGATGCCCGGCAGGTGCACCTGGTCCGGGTCGATCGCGCCGACCGGCACGATCTCCTCCACTTCCACCACGCAGACCTTGCCGGCCATGGCGCAGGCCGGGTTGAAGTTGCGCGCGGTCTTGCGGAACACCAGGTTGCCGGCCTCGTCGGCCTTCCACGCCTTGACCAGCGAGACGTCGGCTTTCAGCGCGGTCTCCATCACGTAGTGCTTGCCGTCGAATTCGCGGGTTTCCTTGCCTTCGGCCACCACGGTGCCGTAGCCGGTGGCGGTGAAGAACGCCGGAATGCCTGCGCCGCCGGCACGCAGGCGCTCGGCCAGCGTGCCCTGAGGGTTGAACTCCAGCTCCAGCTCGCCGGCCAGGAACTGCCGCTCGAATTCCTTGTTCTCGCCCACGTAGGAGGAAATCATCTTGCGGATCTGCCGGGTCTCCAGCAGCTGGCCGAGGCCGAAGCCGTCGACACCGGCGTTGTTGGAGATCACGGTCAGGCCGGTCACGCCGGAATCGCGCAGGGCGGCGATCAGGGCTTCGGGAATGCCGCACAGGCCGAAACCGCCGACCGCCAGGGTCTGCCCGTCGGCGACCACGCCGGCCAGGGCCTGGGCCGCATCGGCAACCACCTTGCCGCGCCGCCCGCTCAGGGTTGAAGGATCGCTCATCGCATCACGCCCACAGTCAAAGGATGGCCGCATTCTAGCCCCAGTCCCTTGCCGGCCCTCTTGGACCTTCGTCCAGCCGCGGACGGCCCAGTCACCGCCAAGCGACTAAACTGGGCGCCTTTCCACACATCGACAGGTTACCCGCATGCCATTACCCGCGTTCAAGGCCTACGACATCCGCGGCCGCGTGCCCGAGGAGCTCAACGAGGATCTCGCGCGAAAGATCGGCAAGGCCTTGTCCGCCCGGCTTGGCAACGGCCCGGTAGTGCTGGGCCACGACGTGCGCCTGACCAGCCTGGGTCTGCAGGACGCGCTCGCCGACGGACTGCGCGGCGAAGGCCGCGAGGTGATCGACATCGGCCTGTGCGGCACTGAGGAGGTCTATTTCCAGACCGACCATCTGGGCGCGGCCGGCGGGGTGATGGTCACCGCCAGCCACAACCCGATGGACTACAACGGCATGAAGCTGGTCAAGCAGCAGGCGCGGCCGATCAGCTCGGATACCGGCCTGTTCGCCATCTCCGATGCGGTGGCCGCTGACACCGCGCCGGCGCAGGCCCCGCGTGCCGGACAGGTCGAACGACACGACAAGAGCGCCTACATCGCGCACCTGCTGTCCTATGTGGACGTGGCCGCGCTCAAGCCGCTGAAACTGGTGGTCAATGCCGGCAACGGTGGCGCGGGCGCCATCGTCGATCTGCTCGCCCCACACCTGCCGCTGGAATTCGTGCGCATCTGCCACGAACCCGATGGCCGCTTCCCCAACGGCATCCCGAATCCGCTGCTGCCGGAGAACCGCGCCGCCACCGCCGATGCGGTGCGCGCGCATGGCGCCGATTTCGGCATCGCCTGGGACGGCGACTTCGACCGCTGCTTCTTCTTCGACCATACCGGTCGCTTCATCGAGGGCTACTACCTGGTGGGCCTGCTCGCCCAGGCGATCCTGGCGCGCAATCCCGGCGGCAAGGTCGTGCACGACCCGCGCCTGGTGTGGAACACGGTGGAAATGGTGGAAGCGGCGGGAGGCGTGCCGGTGCTGTGCAAGAGCGGGCACGCCTTCATCAAGGAGAAGATGCGCTCGGAGAACGCCGTCTACGGCGGCGAGATGAGCGCGCACCACTATTTCCGCGAATTCGCCTATGCCGACTCGGGCATGATCCCGTGGCTGCTGATCGCGCAGCTGGTTTCGAGCAGCGGCCTGTCGCTCGCCGAACTGGTAGAAGATCGCATGGCCGCCTACCCGTGCAGCGGCGAGATCAACTTCAAGGTCGCCGACTCCAAGGCCGCGGTCGAACGGGTGATGCAACACTTCGCCGCGCAGTCGCCCACGCTGGACCACACCGACGGCATCAGCGCTGATTTCGGCGACTGGCGTTTCAACCTGCGCAGCTCCAACACCGAGCCGCTGCTGCGGCTCAACGTCGAGACGCGCGGCGATGCGGCGCTGCTGCAGGCGCGTACCGACGAAATCTCCACCCTGCTTTCGGCCTGAGACCCATCATGAGCAACATTACTCCCGTCATCCTGTCCGGCGGCTCCGGCACCCGCCTGTGGCCGCTCTCGCGCGAAGCCTATCCCAAGCAGTTCCTACCACTGGCCGGCGAAGCGACCATGCTGCAGGCCACCTGGCAGCGGGTGGCGGCCATCGCCGCGCGCGGGCCGCTGGTGATCGCCAACGAGACGCACCGCTTCGTCGCCGCCGACCAATTACAGCAGGTGGGCGCGCAGCCGCAGGCGATCATCCTCGAACCGGTGGGGCGCAACACCGCACCGGCCATCGCCGTGGCGGCGCTGGAAGCCACCCGCGATGGCGCCGACCCGCTGCTGCTGGTGCTGCCTTCGGACCATGTGATCGCCGACGAGGCCGCCTTCCATGCCAGCGTGCGCCAAGCGGCGGCTGCGGCCGATGCAGGCAAGCTGGTGACCTTCGGCATCGTTCCGACCGGCCCGGAAACCGGCTATGGCTACATCAAGGCCGCGCCCGGCGAGGGCGCGCGTGCAGTCGAGCGCTTCGTCGAGAAGCCCGACCTGGCCACCGCTACCGATTACGTCGCCAGCGGCCAGTACCTCTGGAACAGCGGCATGTTCCTGTTCCGCGCCTCACGCTACCTGCAGGAACTGGCCCGCTTCAACCCGGCCATGCTCGAACGCAGCCGCGCCGCCTGGGAAGGCGCGCGCCGCGACGCCGATTTCACCCGCCTCGATACCGAAGCCTTCGCGGCGGTGCCCTCCGACTCGATCGACTATGCGGTGATGGAAAAGACCGCCGATGCGGTGGTGGTGGCGCTGGACGCAGGCTGGAACGATGTCGGTTCGTGGACCGCTCTGCGCGATGTCTCCACCCAGGACGGCGACGGCAATGCCCATCACGGCGACGTGATCGCCATCGACTGCCGCAATACCTACGCCTACGGCGAACGGCTGGTGGCGCTGGTCGGGTTGGACGACGTCATCGTGGTCGAGACCGACGACGCAGTGCTGGTCGGCAACGCCGATCGCATGCAGGAAGTCAAAGACGTAGTCGCACGGCTGAAGGCGGAAGGCCGCAGCGAGGCCACCTGGCACCGCAAGGTCCACCGCCCGTGGGGCGCCTACGACTCCATCGACAACGGCGAGCGCTTCCAGGTCAAGCGCATCACGGTCAAGCCTGGTGGCACGCTGAGCCTGCAGATGCACCACCATCGCGCCGAACACTGGATCGTGGTCAGCGGCACGGCCGAGGTGACCCGCGGCGACGAAGTACTGCTGCTCAGCGAGAACCAGAGCACCTACATCCCGCTGGGCGTGACGCACCGGCTGCGCAACCCCGGCAAACTGCCGCTGGAACTGATCGAGGTACAGTCAGGCAGTTATCTCGGCGAAGACGACATCGTGCGTTTCGAGGACACCTACGGGCGCAGCTGAAACACCGTCCCGCTACGGGGTGACCCCTCGCCGGGTAGCAGGGCCGCCCCCCGGAAGGATTGGCCGGGAATGCTCCAGCGGGGCGACGCCCCGCTCTACAGCGGCATCTTCCTGCACGGAGCGGCTTTGCCGATCTTCGCGAAGGACTGAAAAAATCCCGGCCAATGGCCGGGATTTTCGTTCGTGCCCGCAGCGATCCGTGTCAGCCGGCCGCGATCTCCGCCATCACCCGCTCCAGACCGTCCTGCCAGGAGGGCAATGCGATGCCGAAGTCCTGTTGCAGCCTGCGGTTATCCAGCACCGACCAGGCCGGCCGCTTCGCCGGCGTCGGGTACTCCGAGCTGGGAATGGCTTCCACCGCCGGGGCCTTCGCCAGCACGCCGGTGGCCAGCGCCTCGGCGAAGATCGCTTCGGCGAAGCCATGCCAGCTGGTCTGCCCCGACGCGGTCAAATGCCAGGTCCCGGACAGGCCGCCCGGATGCCGCAGCGCCTGTGCGGTGACATCGGCGATCAATGCCGCCGGCGTCGGCGTGCCGATCTGGTCGGCCACCACGCGCAGCTGGTCGCGCCCGGCGCCCACGCGCAGCATGGTGCGCAGGAAATTGCTGCCATGCGCGGCATACACCCACGCGGTGCGGAAGATCAGATGGCGCCCTCCCGCAGCGCGCACCGCCTCTTCGCCATCGCGCTTGCTGCTGCCGTACACGCCCAGCGGCGCGGTCGGCGCGTCCTCGCGGTAGGGTGCGTTGCCCTGCCCGTCGAAGACGTAGTCGGTGGAGTAATGCACCAGTGGCACGCCATGGGCGGCGCACCAGCGCGCGATCGCGCCGGGGGCTTCGGCATTGGCGCGGAACGCCGCTTCCGGCTCCTGCTCGGCGCGATCCACCGCGGTATAGGCCGCGGCATTGACCACCACCGAGGGCTGAACGTGGTCCAGCAGCGCGGCCAAGCTGCCGGGCCTGTCGAAATCGGCCACCTCGCAGGCGCTGCCATCGGGCAGGGTGCCGCTGCGGGTGGTCGCCACGACCCGGCCCAGCGGCGCCAGCGCGCGCAGCAGCTCACGACCGACCTGGCCGTTGCCGCCGAACACCAGCACCGTCATGGAACGTATACCGGCAACCGGTCCTCGGCGATGTCCTTCAGAAACGGGACATTCTCGTCTTTGGCCGACAACGTGGGCACACTGATCGGCCAGTCGACGGCGATGTCGGCATCGTTCCAGCGCACGCCGGCATCGGCCTCCCTCACGTACACGTCCGTGCACATGTAACTGAACACCGCACGCTCGGACAGCACGGCGAAGCCATGCGCAAAGCCTTCCGGGATCCAGAACTGGCGATGGTTCTCGCCGCTGAGCAGCACCGCTTCCCAGCGCCCGAAGGTCGGCGAGCCGCGGCGGATGTCCACGGCCACGTCGTAGACCTCGCCTTCGAGCACGCTCACCAGCTTGCCCTGCGGCCGCGGCCACTGGTAATGCAGGCCGCGCAGCACGCCCTTGACCGAGGTGGAGACATTGCTCTGCACGAACTTCGTCGGCAGCCCATGTTCGGCGAAACGCTCGGCGTTCCAGGTCTCGAAGAACATGCCACGCGCATCGCCGAACACCGCCGGCTCGATCACCATACAACCCGGCAGGGACGTTCCAGTCACTCTCACGGAACAACGCCCCGCTGCAACAGCTTCTGCAGGTACTGGCCGTAGCCGTTCTTCAGCAGCGGCGCGGCCAGCGCCTCCAGTTCGGCGGCATCGATCCAGCCCTGCCCATAGGCGATTTCCTCGGGGCAGCAGACCTGCAGGCCCTGGCGGGTCTGGATTGTCTCGATGAAGTTGGACGCCTCCAGCAGCGACTGGTGGGTGCCGGTGTCGAGCCAGGCGTAGCCACGCCCCAGCTGCTCCAGGTACAGCGCGCCCGCATCCAGGTAGCGCTTGTTGAGGTCGGTGATCTCCAGCTCGCCGCGCGGCGAGGGCTTGAGCTCCGCGGCATGGTCGCTGGCGGTGCCGTCGTAGAAATACAGGCCGGTGACCGCATAGTTGGAACGCGGATTCTCCGGCTTCTCGACCAGGCCGACGACCTTGCCGCCCTGGTCGAACTCGGCCACGCCGTAGCGCTCCGGATCGTTGACCCAATAGCCGAACACGGTCGCGCCGGCATCGCGGGCGTCGGCGCGCTTGAGCGTGGCGCGCAGGCCATGGCCGTGGAAGATGTTGTCGCCCAGCACGAGGCAGCTGGGTTTGCCGGCGACGAAGTCGCGGCCGATCAGGTAGGCCTGGGCCAGTCCGTCGGGGCTGGGCTGGACCGCGTACTGGATGTCCATGCCCCACTGCGAACCGTCGCCCAGCAACGCCTGGAACAGGGCCTGCTCATGCGGCGTGTTGATGATCAGCACCTCGCGGATACCCGCCATCATCAGCACGCTGAGCGGGTAGTAGATCATCGGCTTGTCGTACACCGGCAGCAGCTGCTTGCTGACGCCCTTGGTGATCGGATACAGGCGCGTGCCGGAACCTCCGGCGAGGATGATGCCTTTGCGTTGGGTCATGTCGTCTCCGAAGATTCAGGCGGCGGTGCCGATGCGCTGCAGGCGATAGCTGCCATCCAGCACGCCGTCGACCCATTCCTGGTTGTCCAGGTACCAGTCCACGGTGAAGGCGATGCCCTGTTCGAAGGTATGGGCCGGCTCCCAGCCCAGTTCGTCCTTCAGCTTGGAGGCGTCGATCGCATAGCGGCGGTCATGGCCGGGGCGATCGGTCACATGGGTGATCTGGCTGCTGCGCGGCTGGCCGTCCTCGCGCGGACGACGCTGGTCCAACAGCGCGCAGATCGCCTGCACCACTTCGATGTTCTGCCTTTCCGAGTCGCCGCCGACGTTGTAGGTCTCGCCCACCCGGCCCTTGGCCAGCACGGTGCGGATCGCCTCGCAGTGATCGGCGACGAACAGCCAGTCGCGCACCTGTTTGCCATCGCCATAGACCGGCAGCGGCTCGCCGGCCAGCGCCTTGGCGATCACCAGCGGAATGAGCTTTTCCGGGAAGTGGTACGGGCCATAGTTGTTGGAGCAGTTGGTGGTCAGCACCGGCAGCCCATAGGTGTGGTGGAACGCGCGCACCAGGTGATCGGAGGCGGCCTTGGACGCCGAGTACGGCGAATTCGGCGCATAAGGCGTGGTTTCGGTGAACTTGCCGGTCTCGCCCAGCGTGCCGTAGACCTCGTCGGTGGAGACATGCAGGAAGCGGAAGGCCTCGCCCTTCGCCGCCGGCAACGCCTTCCAGTAGTCGCGCACCGCTTCGAGCAGGCCCAGCGTCCCGACCACGTTGGTCTGGATGAAGGCGCCGGGACCGTCGATCGAGCGGTCCACGTGGCTCTCGGCGGCGAAGTTCAGCACCGCGTCGGGCTGGTGTTCGGCCATCAGGCGCTCGACCAGGCCGCGGTCGCCGATATCGCCCTGCACGAAGACGTGCGCCGGATTGCCCTCCAGGCCCGCCAGCGTGCGCAGGTTGCCTGCATAGGTCAGGGCATCGAGGTTGACGACCTTGATGCCGCGGGCGACCGCCTCCAGCACGAAATTGCCGCCGATGAAGCCGGCACCGCCGGTCACTAGCCAGGTGGGCACTATTTGTTCTCCTGTTGGAATCACATCCAGGCAGGCCATTCCCGGCGCTGCCAATCCTCCGCCCAGCATACAACGACGGGAGTATTTCCTGCTTCTGCCCCCTCGCCGCTCCCTTCCCCTTCCCCTTCCCCTTCCCCGGGCAATGAGAAGCACGTCCCCGATAGACCTGCCCCTCCACCGCAACCAACCCTCCATTTACCTTGACGGCAATTTTAATGCCGACGACATCCTGTGCTGACTGGATGAGCTGACGCTTAAAAAGGGCCGCAACTACGTCACGCAGGTGCGCCATCCGGCTCTGGCGGGGGGCCAGCTCACAGCTGACGTCCAGGGACGCCAGCGCCGGCATTACACCGTATCGATCGACTTTGCCGCCAACACCCGCACATCACGCAGCAGACTGCGAAACCAGTGCAGCTGCCCGATGGGGGCAGACGGCAAACATGTCACGGCAACGCTGTTGGCCGTATTGGAACAAGCGCCGGCTGATCCCGTGCCCGGGCAGCCACGACCGGAACTGCGCGCATCCCTGTCCCGCTGACACGAGCATCAATCCGCCCCCCCGTGCCCGACAGGCACGGCGCCAGCAAAGTCCTGGCCTATGTCCTGTCAGCGCACCGGTATCGGTCCGATATCCATGTCTACCAGACTGCGCTGAAAGCCGACGACTCGATCGCCTTCGAAAAACTGCTGGCACCGGCCCCGACCTGATTTTCGACCCGCCCAATTACATCACCCCGCATGACATCGCCGTGCTGCTGCAACTGTGGATATTCCGGCAAGACAGGCAGGCCGCTGATCGCATCGAGCTGGCCTCCCTTCTGGAACTGATCATCGCCGCCGGCCGCGGCTGGGTACACACCCCCACGATGGCCAAAAGGCTTCCTGCTCGCGCCGGCCCATTGCGTACCTCCCTTCTGGCATGGGAGGAGCTGGCGGGCGAAGCCGGCGCCCTGATCGCCCCGGCACTCCACATCGAAGGGGGCGCCGAAGGCATGGTGATGGGCCACTCGGCCTGCTGCCTCGATCCGGACACCGGCAAAGTGGGGTCACTGGAACTGCCTGTTGCCGCGGAAGAAGTCCATACATTCCTGGGGCGCCGGCGTTGCAGGCCTGCGAACGCCAGCTGGTCACATATGCCCTGCGGCAGATCAACCCGGATCTGCCGACACCGACCACACCTACGCCCGAAGCGCCAGCGCAGGCCGTGCCGGTTCTGCTCCTTCACAGCAGCAGTGTTCTGTCCAGCCAAATGGGCGCACATGCCATCTCCCGCCCTGTGCGACTTGGCCACGCTGGCCTGGCGATATGGCGATCACCTGCTCGCCGATGGCGACCTGTCGCTGTTCACCACCGATACCGATGGTCAGTCCTGCTTGCTGCCTCGCAATATCCGCCATGAAGCAGACTATCGACAGCAACTGCAGAGCGCCGGCCTGCCAAGCCTACGTCTACCATCTGCTGATCCTGGACGAAACCCAGCAGGTCAAGAACCCCAAGAGCCGCGCCGCCATCGGCCTGCGCACGCTCCACAGCCACCACCGCCTATGCCTGAGCGGCACCCCGCTGGAGAACCATCTGGGTGAACTGTGGACCCATGTCGAGTTCCTGCTGCCGGGACTA
This sequence comes from Stenotrophomonas sp. PS02297, assembly GCF_029959705.1. Classification (NCBI taxonomy): domain Bacteria; kingdom Pseudomonadati; phylum Pseudomonadota; class Gammaproteobacteria; order Lysobacterales; family Lysobacteraceae; genus Stenotrophomonas; species Stenotrophomonas sp. PS02297. The sequence goes on from NZ_JASCOS010000028.1 coordinate 21,725, forward strand.
CTGGGCGATGAAAAAACCTTCAACCAGCATTGGCACCACCCCATTGAGCGCGGCGGCCACACCTTGCGCGCGCACCTGCTCGCCCGGCGCCTGCACCCATTCATCCCGCGCCGGCGCAAGCAGGACGTGGCCCGTGAACTGCCTGTTTTCCCAGTTCACGACCATGCTAACCCTGATCTCCGGAATGCTGGGCAAGCATGGAGGACATCGTTGCCCTGCAGGCGCGCAAGGCCGCCTTGGCCAACGCCATCCTCGACGATGGCGGCAATACCGCCCTCCGCTTCTCCGCCGAAGATCTGGATGCCCTGCTGGCCCCCTTGCCTCCGGCCTAAGGAGCATCCGACAAAGGTGCGCGTCGACGTCGGGGCGAATGAGCCGGCGCATCGCCATACGCATTCGCACGGAACTCTCCCTCCCGCTAGAATCGGGGCTTTCCTCCGTCCGGCATGGCGCCGGCCCCTGCAACCGAAGGATCCCGCAGCACATGAAAATCCTCGTCGCGTACAAGCGCGTGGTGGACTACAACGTCCGCATTCAGGTCAAGCCGGATGGTTCCGGCGTGGTCACCGATGGCGTCAAGCTCTCGCCGAACCCGTTCGATGAAATCGCCCTGGAAGAAGCCCTGCGCCTGCGCGACAAGGGCATCGCCAGCGAGGTCGTGGTCGCCACCATCGCCCCGGCCGACGCCCAGGCACACCTGCGCAACGGCCTGGCCATGGGCGCCAACCGCGCCATCCATGTGGTCACGGACCAGGCCATCCAGCCGCTGACCGCCGCGCGTGCGCTGCTCAAGCTGGTGGAGAAGGAGCAGCCGGACCTGGTCATCCTCGGCAAGCAGGCCATCGACGACGACGCCAACCAGACCGGCCAGATGCTGGCCACGTTGTGGGCGCGCCCGCAGGCCACCTTCGCCTCCAAGGTCGAGATCGAAGGCGGCAAGGCCACGGTCACCCGCGAAGTCGACGCCGGCCTGGAAACGCTGGAAGTGGACCTGCCGGCGGTGATCACCACCGACCTGCGCCTGAACGAGCCGCGCTTCATCAAGCTGCCGGACATCATGAAGGCCAAGGCCAAGCCGCTGGAGACCCTGCAGCTGGCCGACCTGGGCGTCGAAGCCGCCGATACGTTCAAGACCACCCACTACGCCGCCCCGGCCAAGCGCAGCAAGGGCGTGATGGTGAAGGACGCCGCCGAACTGGTGGCCGCACTCAAGCAGAAGGGGTTGTTGTAATGGCCAAGATTCTCGTCATCGCCGAACACCTGGACGGCAAGCTCAACAGCGCCGTCGCCAAGACCGTCTCGGCTGCCGCCGCTATCGGCGGCGACATCGACGTCCTCGTGCTGGCCGCCGACCCGGCCGCCGTCGCCGCGCAGGCCGCGCAGATCGCCGGCGTCGGCAAGGTGCTGACCGCCGCCAACCCGGCCAACGAACACGCCGTGGCGCAGGTGCAGGCCCCGCAGATCGCCAAGGCCGCCGCCGGCTACAGCCACGTGTTCGGCGCGTCGACCACCACCGGCAAGGACCTGATGCCGGCCGTGGCCGCGCTGCTGGGCGTCAACCAGGTCTCGGACCTGATGGCCGTCGAAGGTCCGCACACCTTCAAGCGCCCGATCTACGCCGGCAACGCCATCATCACCGTCGAGGTGCCCGCCGACCAGCTGGTCGTGGCTACCGTGCGCGCCGCCTCCTGGCCGGAAGCGGCCAAAGGCAACAACGCCGCGGTCGAAGCGATCAGCGTCGACGGCGCCCTGCCCTCGCACACCCGCTTCGTCGGCCTGGCCGCCGGCAAGAGCGACCGCCCGGACCTGCAGAGCGCCAAGCGCGTGGTCTCCGGCGGCCGCGGCGTGGGCTCGGAAGAGAACTTCAAGGTGATCTACCAGCTGGCCGACAAGCTCGGCGCCGCCGTGGGCGCCTCGCGCGCCGCGGTCGATGCCGGCTACGTGCCCAGCGACATGCAGGTCGGCCAGACCGGCAAGATCATCGCCCCGGAACTGTATGTCGCCGTCGGCATCTCCGGCGCCATCCAGCACCTGACCGGCATCAAGGACGCCGGCACCATCGTCGCCATCAACAAGGACGGCGATGCGCCGATCTTCGAGGTGGCCGACATCGGGCTGGTCGGCGATCTGTTCGCCATCCTGCCGGAACTGGAAGCGGCGCTTGGCTAAGCCCCTTCCGACAGCTTAGAGTGTCGCCCTGATAATCCAGTGGATATGGAATCCCAATGACCGCCATTGTTCCGGTGAATGCGCTTGCCCGCCACATCTCCCCCTTGGCAAGTGCATTGAGCAGTGCAGCCGTAGAAGTGATTGAGAGCGGCTACTACGTGCTCGGCCCCAATGTAAAAGCATTCGAATCGGAATTCGCCACATGGTGCGGCGCCTCCGAGTGCGTAAGTGTTGCCAATGGCACCGAGGCACTGGAACTGGGACTGCGCAGCCTGGGCGTAAAGCAGGGCTCGTCGGTGGCTGTGGTCGCCAATGCGGCGATGTACGGAACCACCGCCGTACTTGCCTGCGGCGCGGAACCTGTATTTGTCGATATCGATCCATCGACCTGCACCATTGACCCTGCCGCACTCGATGAAGCAGCAAGCCGGCAATCCATCGATGTGGTCATCGTGACGCATCTATATGGCAGGCTCGCTGACATGTCCGCGATCATGGCGCTTGCGGATAAGCATGGTTTCGCCGTGTTCGAAGACTGCGCGCAGGCGCATGGCGCAAAGGACCACTCAGGCCGCAAAGCCGGGACTTTCGGCAAGGCCGCAAGCTTCAGCTTCTATCCGACGAAGAATCTGGGAGCTCTGGGTGATGGCGGCGCGATCATCACCAACTGCGCCGAGACGGCCGAGACCCTGAGACAACTGCGGCAGTACGGCTGGACTTCCAAGTACCGCAATGAGTTGGCTGGCGGCCGGAACAGCCGGCTTGATGAATTGCAGGCGGCATTTCTGAGGATCATGCTGCCACTGTTGGAAGGATGGAATGACCGCCGCCGGGAAATCGCCAACCGCTACTCCGACGAGATCCATCATCCTGACATCAAGGTTCCAGCTCGCGGAGGCGACGACTTTGTTGCCCATCTGTATGTGGTGCACACCGATGACCGCGCAGGCCTGCAGAAGCATCTATCCGGGGCGCACGTCGCAAGCGAGGTGCATTATCCGATACCGGATTACAGGCAACCCATCTTCGGCAACGAGTTCCAGGGGGTCTCGCTTCCCTGGACCGAAGCTTCATGCAATGCCGTGGTGACGCTCCCCTGTTTTCCCGAACTGACCGACGACGAAGTATCGCGCGTGATCGAGGCTTGCAACGGGTGGTGAAGCCTCGTTACTCAATCGTCATTCCCGTCTACAAGAACGAAGATTCCATTCCTTCGTTGCTTGTGGCACTGGAACAGCTGTCGGAACAGCTCGACGACACGCTTGAAATCGTATTCGTTGTCGATGGCAGTCCAGACAGGAGCTTCGCGAAACTTGAGCACGGCCTGAGAGACAGCAGCTTCCAATCCCGCCTTGTATTGCTTTCCAGAAACTTCGGTGCGTTCGCGGCAATCCGCTGCGGGCTGGCCGAGGCTACCGGAGAATATATCGGCGTAATGGCCGCCGATCTGCAGGAACCACCATCACTGATGCTGGATTTTTTTGCGTCACTGACCAGCAAGCCTCTTGATGTCGTATTCGGCCAGCGTCTCGCACGCCAGGACCCAGGCCTCAGCAAGCTTGCCTCGCACCTCTTCTGGGCCACCTATCGCAGGCTGGTCCAGCCTGACGTACCGGAAGGCGGCGTTGATGTATTCGCCCTCACCGCAGCGTTCCGCGACAGGCTGATAGCACTCAATGAAGCGAACAGCAGCCTGCTGGGCCTGCTGTTCTGGCTCGGTGGCCGCAGAGAGTTCGTCGGCTACGGCCGGCTCGAGCGCGAACATGGCAAAAGCGCATGGACACTCAGGAAAAAAATCACTTATCTGCTGGACAGTGTTTTCGCTTTCTCCGACCTGCCGGTAAGGATCCTGATGGCTGCCGGCCTGCTTGGACTCGGCGTCGCCTCGGCCCTCGGTCTGATGGTATTGGCAGCACGTCTTCTTGGCGTATACGAAGTTCCAGGCTATGCCGGATCCATGCTGGCTATACTGTTCTTCGGTGCACTGAACACATTCGGCATCGGCATTGTCGGGAACTATGCGTGGCGCGCCTATGAGAACACAAAGCAGCGCCCACTGAACATCATCTCCCTGCGCCTCGAATTCCCCGGAGCAAGAACTTGAATTACTTCGTCCATGAAAGGGCACTCTGCGAATCCTCGAATATCGGCGAGAACACACGGATATGGGCATTCGCCCATGTTCTTCCCGGAGCGCAGATCGGCGCCGGCTGCAACATATGTGACGGCGTGTTCATAGAGGATGATGTGGTTGTCGGCGACAACGTCACCGTCAAATGTGGCGTTCAGCTCTGGAATGGCGTGACTCTGGAAAGCAACGTCTTCGTCGGTCCGAACGCCACATTCACGAACGACATCCGACCGCGCAGCAAGGTATATCCGGAAGCCTTTCTACGCACCGTGATAGAGCAGGGCGCGAGCATCGGCGCCAATGCAACCATTCTTCCCGGAGTGAGGATCGGCCGTAACGCGATGATCGGCGCCGGAGCCGTCGTTACCCGTTCGGTTCCGCCCAACGCCATCGTGGTCGGCAACCCCGCAAAAATCATCGGCTATGCGGATGCGGGCACGGGTGTTGGTTCCAGCGAGAAGGATGTGCCCGTTTCGGCGACGCCGGGGATTCGCACATGCTCTGTACGGGGTGTGCAGCTGCATACCTTCAATGCGATTCCGGACATGCGCGGGAGCCTGTCCGTTGGCGAGTTCGAGCGTGAAATCCCGTTCTCGCCCAAGCGCTATTTCCTCGTCTACGATGTACCTACTGCAGAAACCCGTGGCGAGCACGCGCACTTCAACTGCCACCAGTTCCTGATCGCCGTGAAGGGTTCGGTCCATGTCGTTGCCGACGACGGCAGCAGGCGCGAGGAGTTCGTACTGGATCGACCCAACCTCGGCCTGTATCTGCCGCCCATGACCTGGGGTATTCAATACAAGTACTCCGAAGATGCCGTACTACTGGTCTTCGCCTCCGATTTCTATGACGCCGATGACTACATCCGCCGTTATGATGCCTTCCTTGACGAGATCAGAAAGGTCGGCGGGTGATCGCCCAAGTGTTTCAGCGCGTGCGCTCCGCCATTGCCGCCTCGAGCTTCCTGCGATTCCTCGTTTCCGGCGGACTGAATACCGCCATTACCTACCTCATCTATCTTCTTCTACTGCAGAGCTTTGGCTACCGCATAGCCTATTCGGCAGCGTACGCATTCGGAATCGTATTCGCATATCTGATAAACCGGATATTCGTTTTCCGGACCCATGCCGGGCTGCGCTCAATGCTTCTTTTCCCACTGGTTTATGTTGCCCAGTATCTGTCCAGCATGGCTGTTTTGTGGACATGGATCGAGCGGCTGCACCTCCCTGCGCGCCTGGGGCCCTTGGTCGTAGTCGCGATCACCGTTCCGCTTACCTATTTGCTCTCACGCTTCGTATTCACCCGGAAGAAGGCTTTACTCCCCTGATCCACCGCGGGTGAGGCAGGCAAGCATATGACGGACCAGATGATGGATGCCGTCATTCAGGCAATCTCCAGAAACTCGCCGGCAGGTTGCCTGCGGCAGACGTCACTGGCACCGCCTTGGCCAAGGCGCGCGGAGAAAGTATCCAGAGAGCCCTCGCTCCGCGTACGGGCAGCCGCCGCAATGACACCTGCCCCACTGCTCGGCCCGTACCCGACCGTCGACCGGCACTGACGCTTCAGTGCCCCCCCTGCTCCGCGTCGATGATGGGAACTGGTCAAACCAGCTCCCCGCTCCAACTACACCCCATCGCTCGCGGCGCATGCACGCACACTACGCACCATCCGCTGCTTTCTTCCGTCGGAATGCCAGCCATCCTCCCAGCAAGGCAATCAGCACCCCCAGGACATAACACAGATAACCCGGGACATTGGATGGCCCGACGAATTCAAGATTTACCGTCCATTTTCCAGGGGGAATCGACCAGGTCCGCAACGATTGTGAGGTGGCCTCGACTTCCACGGGAGTACCGCAGCGACCGGTAGTGTCACACAGTCGCAGACGCCAGCCCGGCCACGCGATTTCATTCTCGATCACGCGTACTCCGCGCACGGTCTCGACGAGGTAAACAACCGACTCCGCCGAATATTTCCGGAAAGACACCTTCACGCCCGTCGAATCGCCGATCGCCGGCGCCGTCGCCAGCGCTTCGTCAAGCAGGGGAACGGTATCACCCCCCACTGCCGGAATAACCAGCAACTGCTGCGGGTGACTGACAAACGCCAACAGCGCCCCTCCTCCTTCGCCGTACAGAGAACTCAACAGCAACTGATGCGGCTTCGACAGCCGGAGATTGTCGTAGCCGAATACACAATAGCGGTGCGAATAATAGCAATGATTATAGTGGGAGCTATCACGCAGGGTAATCGCATCCTGAAGGTTGCCACCGACCACCGCGCGCGCCGGACGCCGCTCTATCACCAGCGGCTGTCTGCCACTCGTGAAATCGCTGAAATGCCCCCCGAAAGACTGCATCTCTACATCGCTGTTCCACGCGGGTCGCCATGTCAGCGGCTGGGAGCGGTGGTACATATAACCGTTGGTTGCAGTCACCACGATTAGAGCTATCGCCCAGATACCACTCACCATCCTGCCTCGCGGCCGTGCCGACGACAGCGCGATTACGACCAGCGCCAGTGCCAGTACCACCGCCCCTGTGGCCAGGGCGAGAACCAACGACTCCCCATCAAAGCCATGGAAAACCCCCGCCAGTACAGCTGCCGTAAAAACCAGCAGCATCACGGCGGAACGCACAAGGGCGCTCTGCATCGGGACACTTCCCGACAACAGGCGCTGCCATCCACTGGCCGAAGCAAGTATCAATCCAAGATGGATGACAGGCCTCCAGTCGGCCAACGGGAATCGACTGACCGCTCCGCCGGGCAACAGGTGCAGAAATTCGGGAACATGCGGAACAAGCATGCAGAACACCAACCCGAATACCGTCATTGCCAGCCCGAACCGCGCTAAGGGCTCACGCGGCGTCAGCCAGCAGATTCCCCAGAAGACCGTCAGCGGCAACCAGAGGCTGCGCATGGTTGGATCGCCAGGCACCGCATCCGACAGATAGGGCAGAAGAAATGTAAACAGCGCCATGTTGCCCACCGGCGGCGGGTCGAACGACTCGCGCTGCAAGCCGACAGCGCCGTTGAGCAGAAATGGCATCCATTTTGGCATCGCCATCAGCAGGCCGCACAGGACGGCACAGCTCAGCAGGACGAGGTAGCGCCGTCGTCCCACTGGATCCTTGCATTGCCATGTCTGCAGCAATACCCACACGGCAGATGCATAGGCAAAGGATACGATTGCCCCGGGATAGGCACACACCAGAAGCTGGGAAAGAATCAATGCTGCGGCGGGTATGCCCCACCATTTCCGGGTCAGAAATTCCGGATGCAATGCAAGAATCAACCACGGAAACCAGGCCGCAGCACGCACGATATCCACATGCTGCTGATTAGAGAAGAACGTAGCGCCGTAGTGGTATGCAATCCCGGCAAACAGCGCAACGGCCAGCGGGCTCCCCAGGCGCCGCAGCAGCAGGCAGCAACCAACCGCGCCGAAAAGCACATGCAGCGCCTGGAACACAGTCGCCACATGGACTGAATACTCAACCCCCAGCGCATGGAGCAGCGTCAGCGGCAAATACCAACCGCCTGCCTGGATCGCAAGGAAAGCAGGAAAACCCAGATTGGTCCACGGCAGCCAGCTGGCCGGAGCCGTAACTCCTCCGATGTCGTACCAACCAAAGCTCTGCGCGTGGTATCCACCGAGAAAGTCCCATGGAAACGTCGCGCGGCCGGAATAATGCCGCTTGAACGTGACGTAATTGAACAGCGCCAACACCAGTACCGGCATCGCGCCCAGCCACAGCAGGCGCAGCCAGCGCGGGTACACCCTGCTTCCAGTCTTCGTAGAATTCATAAAAATTCACCGGCACCGATCATCTGGGGCGGACAACTCCGACATAGGGCACAGAAAACGGGCCTGAACTGCCGTCATGCGCCGTTACATAGATTTCGGCCGATGCCGAGCCTGCCGGTGGGTCCAGAAGCATGGTGAACAATCGTGGAGCCTGTTCCGGTGCGACGACCTTGATCTGCGCTGCGACCAGGTCAGATTTTTCGTCCAGCCAATTGACCTGCAAACGCATACCTGCGGGACCTGCCTCTCCTGTCGAATAGGCCTCATACGCGATCACGGCACCTTCGATATCGGCAACGGGCACACGCAAGGTCCCCACCCGACCACCTGATATCTCGACGTCGGTTTCCGCGGCAGGCGCGGCCCCCTGCCACGCCCAGCCATTCCAGCCATTGTCCGTCCCCCCCAGTGCACGCGAGCCGTCGATCATGTCCAGCGTTGGATGAACCAGCAGTGGCAACACAGATCCGGGAACGACATACAGCCGAGTCGGTGCTCGTACGCCATCGGCATATGCCAGCGCAAAGTCGTAGGCATCCAGGGATGCACGATTCAATGCACTCCGTGGATCGAGGCATGGCAACGTCTTCAAATTGATCCAGCAGAACACGTCGCCATTGGTCACATCATTTCCCTGCAGGGCATTGCCGCCAAGAACCCATTCCAGGTCGCCATCAGCGATGCCGAGAACCAGCCCCCGTTTCCCCAGTGGCGCGGCGCCATGCATCGCCGCCGCCAGCTTTCCGGCGGCATGCGATGCCTGCACATTGTAAATCCCATCGTAACTGCGCATCGAAAGATGGAAGGCACTGACCCCAAGCAGGGAAATTAGCAGCATGTTCCGCAACAAGGAGGCCGGAATGGACAACACGAAAAGTGCGGCAAAAGCACTGACCGGGAACATCCACCGACCATCGGCCTTCTCAGCCCCCGGCAGGCTGGAAATGGCGACCGTGGCCACGATCATCCCCAGCAGGACGATGCTGATGAACAGCGACCGTGGCCTCCACGCAGCCCTGGATCTGATCAGCGTCGATATCCAGAGGAAAGCAAGAACCACTGCGAAGCCATACCCGGCCAGCCTTCCTTCCCGGGTAGCTGCGTTGAAGTATCCCGTGAACCACTCCAGACCGTAATTCGTACCCAGCAATACATTGGACAGAAAATGGAGAAATGTCCTGATGTTGCCCATTCCCACGGAAACCGTCTGACCGGCCGTACCGGTCATCACCGAGAATGTCGAGAGCCACTTCGTGGCCAGCACGAACATGGAAAGCGGCACAGTCCAGACGAGCACTCCCGCCAGCGCAAGCAACCGCCGCTCCCGGGCAGGGCGCGAACGGTCAAACAGTGCCAGGAGCACTCCCGCGGAGCCCAGCACGAAGAGGCCAGCGACATACGTCTCGTACACGAAAATAGTGAGCACCCCCATGCCGACATATACGGCGCAGCCCGCGACTGAAATCCGCTGCGCGAATACAAGCCCGCACAGGCAGGAAACCGTCCCCAGAAACAGCGCCAGCCCCCAAGTCCCGATGATTCCCGAAAGATAATCATGGTAAAGAACCATGCCAAAGCGGGAAATCAGGACGCATGCGGCTGCCGCCATGGCCAGCGGTACACTGGCCGCAAGGTATCTGCGTCCGAGGATGAAGACCAGACTTGCGGCCGACCACATGCCAAGAAAATTCAGAATGGCGGCAACATATCGGGGAGCCTGCCACCAGGTCAGCAATGCCCAGATTCCATTGAAGATGAACCTGGGCTTGTATTCGTTTATCCGGAAAAAGGCTTCCGGAAGCGAGGAGCTGGTCTTTGCAACGAAGAACGGAAAGAGCTCGTCACCAAAATACGCGGATTGATAGCCGAACAACGTCAGCAACAGCGCAAAGCCGCCCATCAGCGCCAGTTGGAAGGCGAGACCTGATCGAACCAACATTGAATCATTCATGATTGATGCTTCCTACTCCTTGAACGGTCCGTCCCTGCATATACAGCGGCGTCATGGGCAATCGCTCCACGTCCCGGATGCGCGTGTCATCCACAGCGGACCGGCCGATCAAGCCCCCAGGAACGGAAGGCAGCGGAGCATCGACGGCGTTCGCAGCCACCATGGACTCAATTCGTCCGTCTCGTCGAAAACCACCCCGGATGGGCCTTCCGACCCACCCGGGATACCTCCATCAGCCCGATGGCCGCAACCTTACTGGCACGGAACCTCGTCGAGAACCACCTCGGCCAGCGCCGCGGAATCCGCACCATTGACCAGCTGGATTTTCGTGCCTTTCACCGCCCAAGGACCGCTCTTGTCCTGCCCCACCGCTCCGGCAGCCAGCCAGAGCTTGGGAGCTTCACCCGGCGACACCCAGAATATCTGGACGCCTTCGGTACGCCCAGTCGCATTCCAACTGACATCAAGCGCAACCCCACCATTCGCAACCGCACAGCCATCAACCGCACCCGGCGACACCTTCAGCATGCCGGCGGGGTCTTCAAGCGAAGCCGGCAGCTCGCGCTTCGGGGCTGCCGCAGCTGCAGGAGCCGCCTCCCCTGCAGGCACGGGCTCGCGGGAACAACCCGCCGCAAGACAGATGACAGAAACGACCCCGAGCGACCGCAGATATTCACGAACCATACAAGCACCTATCACATGACCTGGATTATTTGAAAAAGCATCATCATGAACACCGACGATGCCACCGTCCGCACATCACCATGAAACGAAAAACATCTGGAGAAAACCGACTCATCGCCACGACAGCCATCACCCACGCACATCGAACTCCAATGCCCTGGAAAGAATGTTCCAGACCGCCATCCGTGAATAATTCGCCGCAATGAAATCCCTGGAACGACCAGAAACATCGGCCCAGTGAGCGGAATCCCTGACAAGACGGACCACATGTTCCGCCAGCGACGGGGCATCGTCGCCAAAGCACATGAAATCCGACGCTCCCGCCAACCCCTGCATGCCGGTACTGGTGGTGACACATGGCACACCGAACCGCAGACTCTCGAGAACCTTGCCCTTCACCCCGCCACCAAAACGCAGCGGGGCGACTGAAACCAGCGAAGAGCAATAATATTCGGCCAATCGCTCATCACTGACGTAGCCGGTGACCTCGACATCATCCCCCGCCAGTTCCAACACACTAGGATGTGGATTCGAACCCACCAATGTCAGCTTGATTCCCGGCAGTTCACGGCGCACCAGCGGAAATATCTCCCGGACGAACCAGCATGCCGCATCGACATTGGGCGGATGGGCAAAACCGGCGACAAACAATATCCCCTGCCGATCCGCCGGCGGAGACAGCAGCTCGCCCGGAACCGGCTCATACGCATACAGAGGGATCGTCTCCGCCGTTGCCGGCGCCGGCCCGTTCACCGCCAGCCAGTCCCGGACATGAGCCGTTTCGCTGGCCGACGGATAGAGAATGACGTCCGACTTCCGCCACATTTCGTATTCGAAATCACGGATACGCTCCATCTCCGCTTCCAGCGCCGCATCAGGCAGAAGCTTCATCTGCTCCTGCATCCGCAGGTGATGCACATCGTGTCCGTAATAGACGACTCTCGCACGGCTATGCTGATGGACCGCGTCGATCAGATTCACCGACACATGCGGGCGATTGAGTATGACCGCATCGAGATACCGGCCGTTCTCGCGGATCCATGAATCAAAGCGGCCCACATGCTCTCCGCCGTGCATGACTTCGACACCGATCCGCTGCAACTGCGGCGCATAATCCGGGTCGTAATAGAGGTTTTCCGGCCAGAACGATACCTGGACGCCTTCACTGACCAGCAACTGGATCACCTGCCAGGTCGCACGCGAGCCGGCATCACGATCCGGCTGCGGCACGTAATGATCAACGACCAGAACATGCCTGCGCCCCCGCGAACGATCCCGCGCCAGAAACACACTGTCCGCATTGGGGAAATGCTGGCTACGCAGGACATCCATCCAGCGCTCCAGGAATTTCTCGCGATTGACCGCCTGGTAGGCCTTGATCCCGCTGCCTTCGTCGGTGCCGTTGGAGACGCCCTCGTAATGCACCACCACCGATGCCGGCTGCATGTAGACCTGATAGCCCGCGGCACGCACCCGGAAGGCGATGTCGGTATCTTCGTAATAAGCCGGGATGTAATGCTCGTCAAAGCCCCCCAGCTCATCCCAGAGCGTACGCGGTAACATGATCGAAGCGCCGGAGACATAGTCCACCGTCTTCAGATAGCCGTAGATCGCGCGCGACGGGTCATCCAGCCGGCCGAAATTCCAGGCACTCCCATCGTTCCAGACGATACCGCCGGCCTCCTGCAGGCGCCCGTCCGGGTAGACCAGTTTCGATCCCACCAGGCCCGCATCCGGCTTCTGCTCGAACACCTCCAGCAATGCCTCCAGCCAGCCCGGCATGACCTGCGTATCGTTGTTCAACAGGCAGATGTACTGCCCGCGCGCCAGCTTCACCGCGGCATTGCAGGACAGCAGGAAACCCAGATTCCGTGGATGTTCGTGGTAACGCAGGCCGGGCACCCCGGCCAGACAGGCGATATCCGGGTCGCCGGACGCGTCTTCGGCAACAATGATTTCGTAGGCAACGCCAGGCCCCACGCTTTCCACGATCGAACGCACCGCGGCGGCGGTGTACCCCAGATTGCCGTATGCCGGGATGACGATCGAGGCCACGGGATGCTCGAACACCGGCACCACCAGCCCGGCCACCGCCGCATGCGGCTCCTGCGCTTCCGGATGTTCCACGGCCAGATGAAGCGGCTGCGCCGCTTCCACCGCATGGGCGCGACGCATCAGCCAACCCTTGACCGGTGCGCGCAACGGGCTCAGCAACCGGCTGCGTGCGACCGCCGAGCCCTGCAGAGACTCCAGGACGTTGCCCCATTCGCCGCGGAGTACCCGACCCGCAAACCGCAGCGGCCGGGTCCAGGCCCACGAACGCGATGCAAGCACCTGCGACAATTGTCCGCTGAGCTCGCGGCTGACTTGCCGCGCATCCTCCAGCTCCCGGAGCAGGTACTCCCTCTGGTCCAACTGCTCCGCGCGCTGGCTGCTGACTTCCACCGTGATCGCATCCAGCGAACCACGCGCGGAATTCAGCTGTTCCTGCAACTCGCGCCGCATTCGCACCAGCTCCTCCTGGATATCCCGCCCCCACTGCTCCATTTCCAGCTCCTGGATCTGCTTCTCCCGTGCCAATGCCTGGAGCGCGCGCTCGGCGCCCTCCACCTTGGCTTCCAGGTCAGTCCTGTTCCTTTCGGATTCGGTTTGCAATTGCTGGTACGAGGTGCCCGATTCCATCAGCGCCCGCTCCAGCTCCCGTATCCGTTCCCCTTGTACGTGATGACCTTGCTGTAGATCGGCATGAGCGGTGTGCAACGACACCAATTCAGCATCCAGCGATCGCGCCCAGTTTACCTGTTCTTCATGCTTATGCTGCAATCCCGCATGCATGCCCTGCAACGCGGACAACTCCTGGTCCAGGGACTGCGCCCAACCCACCCGCTCGTCGTATTCCGACTGCAGCCGGGCATGGGTGTCCCGCAGCACCGACAACTCCCGGTCCAGGGACTGCGCCCAGCCCACCCGCTCGTCGTATTCCGACTGCAGCCGGGCATGGGTGTCCCGCAGCACCGACAACTCCCGGTCCAGGGACTGCGCCCAGCCCACCCGCTCGTCGTATTCCGACTGCAGCCGGGCATGGGTGT